>JAGGWE010000144.1 GCA_021157665.1 Sulfurimonas sp. | reverse complement strand
TCTACTTCATTACATATATATTCTTTTATTTCTCTCATTATCTATACCTTTTTATGTTACAATTTCTAAAAAATTTTGGAGTTCTTTCTTTGTGGAGATTTGATAAGCGTATTTTAGCACAATTTGACTTTTTTTCCATAATACTAATAATACCTTTAGTATTAACTTCTAATTGGCTTATTGGAGAGGTTGTACCTGCTCTTGCTGAGAAACAAACTGCTTATGTTGGAATCTCTATTTTAGTATTTTTATTTGTATTTTTACTACCAATTAGACGAATGAGTTGGTTAATCCCTTTAATTTACTGGATAAATATCGCTCTTCTTTTAGCCGTTGAGTTTTTTGGTCATGCAAGATTAGGTGCTCAAAGATGGATAGAACTACCTTTTATAAATGCAACTATCCAGCCATCAGAATTTGTAAAACCTGCCCTAGTTCTAATGTTAGCTTATCTTATAAATAAAAATCCACCAGATATAAATGGCTATAGAGTAAAAGATTTTTTAAAAATTAGTTTTTATATTTTACTACCATTTATTTTAATTGCAAAAGAACCAGATTTGGGAACAGCCCTTGTATTACTTCTTATCGGTTATGGAGTTTTATTTTTCATTGGAGTTTATTGGAAAATATGGGCAACTATTATTGGAGCAGTATTACTTTTATCTCCAATAGTTTATGAGTATGGACTTCATGATTACCAAAAAGTTAGAATCAAAGACTTTTTAAGTGAAAAACCATCTTACCATGTTCAACAATCAATTATAGCTATCGGTTCTGGTGGATGGACTGGAAAATCTAAAGATGAAGCAACTCAAACACAAATGAAATTTCTCCCTATTGCAACAAGTGATTTTATTTTTGCTTTCATTGTTGAAAGAAGTGGATTTTTAGGTGCTTTAGGAATTATACTTATATACATAATGCTAATCCTACATCTATTAAGTCTCAGTATCTTTAATAATGACTACTACATAAAAGTTGTAACTATTGCAATATCATTTATGATTTTCATCTACATGGGTGTAAACATCTCTATGACAATAGGATATGCCCCAGTTGTTGGAGTACCCCTACCAATGTTTAGTTATGGTGGAAGTAGCTTTTTAAACTTCATGGTCTTATTTGCAATCATGCAAAATCTAATCACTTTTAGATATAAAGATATGTATGACAAAGGTGGAACAAAGAGTTTTCTTTAAACTTTTGAAGCTCCACAAAACCATCTACCAGCACTCTGTTCAATAATATAAACTACTTTATAACTTGTTTGTGCTATTTCACTATACCCATCAACACTAGGAGTTAGATTAATAATCTTATCTTGTAATGCATTAGCTTTTACTCGCTCTTCCACAAAGTAAAATGAGATACCACTCTCACTCTTATCAAAAAGATAGCAATCTTCTTTAGATCCATTTACATCTATAATACACTTAACAGGTGGAGATATTATGGTTCTTGTAGCCTCTCTATTATTTAAAATAACTTCAAAACCATCACTTAAACTCTTAAGATTACTACTTTGTTCCATTATCTCTAATATAATAGAATCTAAAATTTCAGAGTTTTTATATGTAATTTGAGCTTGTTCATTAACATCTAAAAGTGACTTATTTACAACTAATAGTTCGTCAGTTTGATTAGAAAATTCACTTTGAAATTCGTTTATAGAGTTTATAGTAGTACTTAATGTATTTTCAATAAAGACAAAATTATTTTCTAAATCTTCTGTTTTAACTTTAAGCTCTTCAAAAATCACTTTAGTAGAATCAGCATCCTCAGTTACTTTAGAGATTGCTTGTTCTATATTACTAATAACGCCCTTAATTACATTAGCACTATCCTGTGATTTTTCAGCAAGTTTTCTAACTTCATCAGCAACAACAGCAAAACCTCGTCCATGTTCACCTGCACGAGCAGCTTCAATAGCAGCATTTAAGGCAAGCAAATTTGTTTGATCTGCTATCTCTGATATTGAATTTATTGTATTAGATATTTCTCCTGAAAGAGCCTTAAGTCCATCTATAGACTCACCAGTAATCTCCATAGAATTGTAAGCATCATTTGTACTTTTGATATTTGAATTTAATACTTTTTTACCATCTTGTACACTTACTATTGTATTTTGAGAATCATTTTTTAAAGCATCCATTTTATCTTTTAATACTTCACTACTTTGATTAACACTATCTATAGATTTTATTGATGAACTTACAACATCAACTTGTCTTGCTGCTAGATTATGAGTTTGATTAACTTTAACTGTTGCGAAAGATGCATTATATGTAATAACTTTAGATTGCTGTACCACATTAAACATAACTGGTTGAAGATTATCAGATACTTTTTTTAAGTGCCTAATAATTCTATCAAACTCATTTTGACTTGTACCTTTATCTGTAATCTCACTTTTAAGTTCATTATCTAATACAAAAATACCATTCTCTATTTTAAAAATAACCTTCAAAATATTCGATACTCTATCAACAAGTTCATATTTAAACATAAGTTGAATTATAACAATAACAAGAACTATATTTAAAAACCAATTTATTAACATTAAAAGCAAATTTGTATCTAATGCTGAATGATAATCTATTAAATCAATTTTAACATCTTCTACGGCTATAACATTACCTATTGTCCATGTTGGATGACACATTAGACATCTATCTTCTGCAACCATTGGACGAGCTAAGATATAATAATCTTTTTCACCCTCTTTAATAAATTTTTCTTGTTGTTTTACTTCTCTATTTGCTTTAAAATACTCTATCAAATCTTCTTCATATCCTAAGGCTCTATTTCTCTCAAGCATAGGCATTGTAGATGCTTGTTTAAAAAAAACTTTCCCATCCGAAATATCAGTAAATTTTTTAAATACTTCATTTTGAATTACTTGAGGAACTTCAGGACTCTCACCACTATAAAATTTCTCATTCCTACTCTCTAAAAGTACACCAGCAAAATCTAATATAGATTCTCCCTTACTCTTTAAATTATTTTCATACTGAAACTTACTTTCACTATATAGCTTCCAATACGCTGCCGTAGTTACTACTAATATCGTAAAAAAAATGACTAATGAAAATGCCGTACCAATTTTAAATTTTCTAAGTGCTTTAAACATATATATATCACCTTAAATTGTTCTATTTATATGCTACATCAATATACTTTAATTTATCTTTTTAAATATTGTCGATAAAGCAATAAATACTAATATGTGTAGAAATAATTAGAATTGAGATTTTTATATGAGAATTGTAAAATATTTTATGATTTAAATTAAAAAATGAGTGGCGCGGTGGACGAGACTCGAACTCGCGACCCCCTGCGTGACAGGCAGGTATTCTAACCAACTGAACTACCACCGCGCATATATAATAAGAAAAACACCAATAAAAATGGCGACCCCTAAAGGATTTGAACCTCTGTTACTACCATGAAGTGATAATGTCCTTGGCCACTAGACGAAAGGGTCACTGTACTTTCATAAACGAAAGGTTTTGTATCAATGGTGGGCATTACAAGACTCGAACTTGTGACATCTACCTTGTAAGGGTAGCGCTCTACCAACTGAGCTAAACGCCCATTGAAAATTTAACTAAAAAACAGTGGCGCGGTGGACGAGACTCGAACTCGCGACCCTCTGCGTGACAGGCAGATATTCTAACCAACTGAACTACCACCGCGTATATAAATGTTTTAAATGGTGGGCATTACAAGACTCGAACTTGTGACATCTACCTTGTAAGGGTAGCGCTCTACCAACTGAGCTAAACGCCCTAAATAATGCTTTTTGTTTTACTCGTCGTCATTCCTTCATTCGGATACTTAGCGTATACCTCATTCAGTCTTTCCTAGATTAAAATAAAAATCATAAATTTAGAAATAAATCTAAAAATGGTGTCCTGTGATGGATTCGAACCATCGGCCACATCATTAAAAGTGACGTGCTCTACCAGCTGAGCTAACAAGACATTTTCTCCAAATGTTTAAGAGGTCGAAATTATAGACAAAATGATTTTAATTGTCAAGATATTTTTACTTAAATTTAGAAAAACATATTTTTATCTATAGTTATAAGCATTTTAAGAGCTTCTAGTACACTCTGTTGCTGTACATAATTTCTATCTCCATTTAGGTTTAAACGCACCTCTTTGTGTATCTCTTTTGTTCTTACGCTTATATATACCGTTCCAACAGGTTTATCTTCAGTTCCACCATTGTCACCTGCAATTCCACTTATAGAGATAGTATAATCAGCATCACTAACATTCATAACACCCTCACTCATCTGCTCAACAACCTCACTGCTTACGGCCCCGAACTCTTCTAAAGTATTATGTTCAACTGCAAGCCAATTATCTTTTAACTTATTTGAGTAAGTAACAAGAGAACCATCTAAAATTTTTGAAGCCCCATTATGTAAAGTAAAATAATAACTAAGAAGTCCACCCGTACAACTCTCAGCAAAAGATACTTTTTTTTGATTTGCAAATAATACTTCTATGATATAAGCAATAATATTTGAAGTAGCTATCAATTTTTTAGGAAGTAGCTGTTTAGATGATTTTATAAAATTAGATATGTTTCCATATTTTTTACTCTCTATATCAACCCTTAACCAAGCATCAACTATTGTTATCACTTCTAAAGTCACATCATGCATTTGAGCTATTGGAGTTAATAAAGCTATCGCACTTTCCCTATCTTCGTTAAATATATTTACAGTAGCTTTATTCTCTTTTGTTTCTATCAATATTTCTGGCATTTTTTTCATCTCATCCATAGAGATAACATTTGTTATAGAATTTTTATATTCTAATAGATAACTACCCTCTTCATAAACATTTACATTTGAAGGAATTAGCATATTTTCTTTTAATATCTGATTATCACTTGTAACAGTAGAGATAAGTTTACCCACTGTTGAAAAATTTTGTTTTGTTGATATTATTACTAATTTATCTGATAAATTTAATTCATTTTCAAGATATAAAAATAAAGAGTTATCACTCTCTTTGAAATATGTAATAGAACTAATAAAATCACATTTTTGCTCAACTTTACGAATCACATATTCTTGAAGAGATTTATTATATATAAATTTATTACCAATAAACAGAAGATGCAGTTTCATGTAATACCTAGCCTTTTTCAGCAAATTTTATAAAAGTATTATAGCACTTTAAAGATGGTTTTAAACACTAAAGAGATACAATGCAAAACTTTTATACTATTTTGAGGTACCGATGGATTACAAAGACACACTACTTTTACCAACTACTAACTTTGCCATGAGAGGCAATCTAATCAACAATGAACCTAAGCGTTATGGCATGTGGGATGAAACTAAAGTTTATGAAAAAATGAAAGCTA
>JAGGWE010000210.1 GCA_021157665.1 Sulfurimonas sp. | reverse complement strand
ATTACAGTTAAAATATCGACAACCAACACGTTAAGAAACTGCATCAGAGATACTCCCATTGTTTAATATTCCTCACTGCTGCCTCCCGTAGGAGTCTGGTCCGTGTCTCAGTACCAGTGTGGCGGATCATCCTCTCAAACCCGCTACCCGTCATTGCCTTGGTAGGCCATTACCCTACCAACTAACTGATGGGATATAGACTGATCTCTTAGCGAAAAACTTTCCCAACTCTAATTATAAAGAGAAGGAGTATCCAGTATTAATCATCGTTTCCAATGGCTATCCCAGACTAAGAGGTACATTATCTATATATTACTCACCCGTGCGCCACTAATCCACCTAGCAAGCTAGGCTTCATCGTTCGACTTGCATGTGTTAAGCACGCCGCCAGCGTTCATTCTGAGCCAGGATCAAACTCTCCATAATTGTTGTCCGAAGACTTGATTATGTAAAGATCATATTGCTATGATTATTTACTGATCTTTTGCCCAAGAATTAAAATTCATTGGCTTTGTTTTTACTCGTACTACATCTGCTTAAAGAATATAGTCAGAGCTTCTAATATTCGTTAAAATATTAAAGTATAGTTATCTATACTATTTAGGGAACTTAAATAATAAATTATCTAAGAATTCAAATAGAATAGACGGTTGTTGTTTTATTAGTTATTTCTAAGTAATATTCCAACTTAATAGTTGTTACTATTGAGTCTATTACTTGCTTAGTTTTCAATGATCTCAAACATTCTCTTATCCCTTCAACTCGAAGTGATCGTAACCTTTTAAACAAGGTGTCTCTGTTTGTGGATGGGAATTATAGGGGGTTGTTACTTAGAGGTGGCTTAATGATAAAAAGAATTTACTGGGACTTTTAAATTGTTTTTTGTTAGAATTTATTTACTGTTTTCACAGAAGTTTAAACTTCTATTATCCAGCCTCCACCGATAAGCTTATTTGCATCATAAAAAACTGCTGCTTGACCTGTTGCAACTCCAAGTACATCCTCTTTTAATGTTACAAATGCTTTATTATTTTCTATCTTTACATGACAAGGGACTGCTTTCGTTCTATATCTTAACTTTACAGTAGTATTAAATTCCATTCTTTCATCAAACATATTTAGATTGTCTAAAACTACACTTCCACATGCCAACTCATCTTTTTTACCAACAACTATCTGATTTTTTGCTGAATTTATACTTAATACATAATGAGGATCATGGGCACCTTTAACTGTAAAACCTTTACGCTTTCCAATTGTATAATGCATATAACCTTTATGCTCACCAACAACATTTCCATCTCTATCTAAAACTTCACCAACACAATCAACATCTACATAATCTTTTAATAAATCTGTATATGTAGTTTCAACAAAACATATTTCATTGGATTCACCCTGTGATGCAAAAGATTCTAAACCTTTTATAGAAGTAGCCATTTTTTTAATATCACTTTTTGTTCTATTACCTAATGGAAATATTAATCTTGATAAAATAGCTTTTTTTACATAAAATAAAAAATAACTTTGATCTTTTGTATCATCTTCTGCTTGATAAAAATATTTTCCATCAGTTTTTATATAATGTCCAGTTGCTAAAAAATCTGCCCCAATTTTATCTGCAAACTTTATCATCTCACCAAATTTCAAACTTCTATTACATAAAGCACACGGATTTGGAGTTTTACCTTGAGCATAAGTATCAATAAAAGGTTGAAATACTTTTTTATTAAATATATCTTGTAAATCAAGAACATGAAGTTCCATTCCTACAAAATCAGCTGCTTTTTGAGCTCTTGCTAAATGTATTTCATGGTATCCTGGATTTGAGTGAAGTTTCATATATAAACCTTCTACCTCATAACCCTCTTCTTTTAATAATAATGCACAAACGGTAGAATCAATCCCACCACTCATACCTACTAATACTTTTTTTTTATTCATTAATACTATACCTATTTTTTTTCTTTATTCTTAGTAAATTCTGATAAAGACTTATAATAAGTTGTATCTTCTAAGCCAGCATCTTTAAGAACTTCAATCTGCTTAATTAAAGATTTTTCTATCTCATTTGCTATACATTCCAAATCATCAGATAATTTAATTATATGTAAATCTTCTATATCAATCATATTACTGGCAACTAATTTATTTTTTAAAAAGCTCAACAATGGTTTATAAAATTCAACTCCAACTACAAAAATTTTAACACCTGTTATTTTTCTTGTTTGAGCTAAGGTAAGTGCCTCAAAAAGTTCATCTAAAGTTCCAAAACCACCAGGAAAAATGACATATGCCATAGAATATTTTACTAACATTACTTTTCTTGAAAAGAAATAATCAAAACTTAAATTTTTAGTAGTATATGGATTTGCAACTTGTTCAAGTGTAAGATCAATATTTAAACCTATTGATTCTATATTTTTAAACTTTTTTGCACCTTTATTTGCTGCTTCCATAACTCCAGGTCCACCACCTGTCATTATATTAAAACCTCTTGCAGCTAAAATAGATGCTAATTTTTGTGATTCTTTGTAATAATATTCATCTTTTTTAGTTCTCGCACTTCCAAAGATAGTTACCGTTGGTCCTAACTCACCTAACTCATCAAAACCTTTAACAAAATCAGCAATTATCCTAAATACACTCCAAACATCAGCTGATTTTATATCTTTAACATATCTTTTAGTTAATTCATCTGTATTTTTCACAACTATTAATCCTTAAGTTGTGTAAGTCTATCTCTTTTAGAGCCTATTGAAGTTATTTGAACACCGAAATTTCCATCAACAATAACAACTTCACCAAGAGCAACAACATGATTATCTACTAAAATTTCAAGTGGATCATTTGCAAGTTGATTTAACTCTATTACCGAACCAATATCCATATTTAAAACATCTTTTAATAACATTTTCTTTCGTCCAATACGAACTCTAACTGGAAGTTTTACATCCATAATTAATGATATGTTATTCATCTCTTCATTGCTTAATTCAACTCCACTTAAAGCTGTTGCAGGTGCATCAACTGAAATTGCTTCACTTAAATCATTATTATCATTAGAAGTTCCAAAAATAGCATTTGTAAGTTTTTCATCCATTATTAACATATACAATGAACTTAATTCACCTAAAGCAAATTTATATACGAACATTTTACTAAACTCTTCTAAACTTACTTCATCTTCAGTATTTACAAACTCAATATTATCAATTAAGAAAGAAAGTACTGGCATCTCTTTTTGAGCAGAAAGAGTATTACCAATAGCACCAAATATATTAGAAACTATCTCTTTTGTGGCATCTAAATCATCATCAGACACATCTTCTCTATCACTAACCTCTTCACCCATCATTAAATCAGATAAAGATGCTGCTAAATTAGGTGGAAGAGCTATCATGGCTTTAGCCTCAGTATCTCCAGAAATACTGATTTTAACTAAAACAATTGGAGGAATAATATTAGATATAATACTTAATTCTTGTTCCTCTTTAAGTTCTAAACTTGGAGCTTCACCAATAAGTGCTTCAATAGTACCAACAGTTTCATTTTCAAATAACTTTATAAATTCACTCATTTAGCTACTCCCCTTCATTTATTATATCTTTTACACCAGATATTTTCTGATGTCTTAAGTGTTCAAAATTTTCCAGTGCTCTTTTAACAGCATCTTTTTCAGTATCTATAATCTCTGTTATTTGAATAGATTTTCTAAACCTTTTCAAACCGATTTCACCTTTAAATCTATCTTTTCCATCAACAGAAACTGTTACAATATCATTTGCAGCATTTGTAAGTCTCAAAACATCATCAACTTTTAATTCTAAAACATCACCAAGTGTTAACTCAGCATCTCCAAGATTTGCTTCAATGTTAACTTTTGCACCACCTAATAAAACTTGAAGTTCTGTATTTCTACTTTTTTTTGAACTTGTTTCATTTAACATTAAATCACGAGAAGCTAATTTTGGTAAAATTGGTTCAAGTGAAATAACAGGATAACAAATATTCATCATACCAGAAGAGTGTCCAATAATTATCTCCATTACAACCATTACAACAATCTCATTTTGTGCAACAATTTGAACAACATTTGGACTTGATTCTTTTGACTCTATTGTTGGATATACTTCCATAACAGGTCCCCAAGCCTCTTTTAAAGTACTCATCATAACTCTAAGAATTGTTTCAAAAAGACTTAACTCAATATCTGAAAATTCACGAGAAGCATCAAAAGGTTCACCTTTACCACCAAGTAATCTATCAAGCATTGGAAAAGCTATTGATGGATTTATTTCAACAACACCACTTCCCTCTAATGGTTTAATAGAAAAAACATTAAAACTTGTAGGATTTGGTAAACTCATTAAAAACTCACCATAAGTCATCTGATCAACTGAATGTAATTGAATCTCAACAATTGAACGCATAATAGATGAAATTTGTGAAGCTAATGAACGAGCCATTTTATCATGAACACCTCGAAACGCACGAAGTTGCTCTTTTGAAACTCTATTTGGTCTCTTAAAATCATAAAGAGTTACCTGTCTTTGTGGAAGTAAACCATCATCCCCACCGTCTAAGACATCATCACCTTCATCTTCAACAACATCGAGTAATGCATCAATCTCTTCTTGGGAAAGTATATCTGCCATTTTATGCCCCTACACTTTCTTTAATTTTATGAATCACAGATTTATGAATTTGAGAAATCCTTGATTCTGTAATATTTAAAATTTCACTTATCTCTTTAAGTGTTAACTCTTCAAAATAGTAAAACTGTATAACTAATTGCTCTCTCTCTTTAAATTTGGACAAAACACCTTTAATTACTTCAACTAATTCTTCTCTCTCAATACTAGCAAGAGCAGCCCCTTCGTCTCCAACTTGAAGTTGGTCATGAAGAGGCATAACAGTATATATAGTAGAAGCAATTCTTGCATCATGCACTTTTTCTACACTCTCTTGCAAAATTCCTGATAGTTCTTCATCAGTAGGCTCTTCTTCATGTGTTACTCGATACTCTTCAATAGCATAGTTTATTGCTTTAACAAGTTTACGACTTGCACGACTTAAAATATCTAAACTTCTTAAGTAGTCAAGCATTGCACCATAAACTCTTTTTTTTGCATAACCCCAAAAATTATCATTTAAACTTTCATCATATCTTCTAGCAAGTTTGATTAACTCTTCTGTACCAATAGCTGATAAATCCATAAAATCTATAGAACTTGGTAATCTCTCTTTTAATCTAAACGCCATTGCTTTTACAGCAGGTAGATACTGAATAGCTAGTTCATCTTCTTTATGCTTAATATCTTGAGTATAGGCAGCTATCATAATTTCACTGCTTTATCTCGAGAATTAACTTTAATAGCAGCATCTGTAATTTTACATGCAGAATCTATAATTTTTTCTCTTTTATTAATCTCTTTTACAATAAGATCAAGTTCTCTTTCATGTATCTCTTTTGGAAAATAATAAGATTTTGCAACTAATGTTTTAAAATAAAGTGCAATTATTACATGTGAAAAAAGGTAGAAAAAGGTAGTAATAAAAAAAGTATATGTCAGCAAACCCTCGGCATCAAAGGATTTTAGTATCCCAAAAATGATTCCAATAAAAAAACCTTGAACAGTAAAAAAGTATACAAAATTTTCACCCAACATCAACTACCCCAAATATTCTAAAAATGTTCTATTAATCTTTTAAATAGTCCACTAAGACCACTCTCATTTGCTTTTACCAGCACATTTCGTTCCAATTTAGAACTTATTTTATTCGCTATTTCCACAATATCTTTATATGGTTGTGAATATTGATGTGTTGCACAAAAAAGAGTGCGTTTTTTTACAGAAGAGGAAACTTTTAAATCACTATTTATTTTTCCCATTAAATTAAGTTCAAGATTTAAACCGATATTAGCTAATGCTACTTTTTTTATTTTTCCAAAAATTAATTCTGCTTCTCTCTCATTTTTTACCTGATTCATAATCATACTAATATCATCACGAAGTGTAGCAATAGTTTTTATAGTTGCATATGCATCTGTGATTGCTGCTGGGTCTGGAACGGTTACAACGACAACATCATCTGCCGCATTTAAAAACATCTGAATATGCTCTCCTATCCCTGCTCCTGTATCAATTATCATAACATCTAGCTTATCTAGTATTTGAGCCTCTTGCATAAATCTTTCAAAAAGAGCCATATCTGAATACTTAAGTATCTCATCACCACTCTCTCCTGGAATTAAAATAAGATTTCTTGTAATCGGAATAAGAATATCAGCAACAGTTGCTTCACCTTTTAGAACATGTAAAATATTTTTCTTTATTTTAACATTAAACATCACATCAAGATTAGCCAAACCAATATCTGCATCAAATATACCTACATTTAAACCACTTTTAGCAAGAACATAAGCAAGATTGGAACTAATTGTACTTTTTCCAACACCACCTTTTCCACTGGTAATAGCAACAAATCTAGTTTTTTTAGCCTTACTTTTTGAGTTCGTTGCAACAAGTTCTTCAAGTTTTTTAGCTTGATTACCTATCATACTTTACTCCTATTAAAACCGTGTAAAAGACACTCAACCAAAAAATCACCACTAGCAGAAACTAAATCTTCTGGAACTTCTTGTCCAACAGAAAAATAGCTAATAGGTTTTTTTGTTTCATATGAGAGAGAAAATATATTTCCAAATCCTCTTGTTTCATCTAATTTTGTGAACATCAAAGTATCTATATTTAAAGTATCAAAATTATCATATGTTGCTTTTAAATCTTCATATTTTATAGAACTTGGCATAACTAAAACAACATCTATACTGTACTCTGTATCATTTGTATCTTTTAAACACTCATAAATTTTCTCAATTTTTCCCTTATCATAAGGACTTGAACCCATTGTATCAATAAGAATATAATCACAATGTCTTAAGGAATTTAGAGCAGTTGTAAAATCTGCTGGATCAACTACAGTCTCAATTCCAAGTTTCATCATTCTTGCATATTGCATCAACTGTTCAACTGCACCAATACGGTAAGTATCAAGAACAACAAGCCCAACTTTATACTTTTTTTCCATAAGATAAGAATACCTAGCTGCTAATTTTGCAATAGATGTTGTTTTACCAACTCCCGTTGGACCCACAAGCATAATCACTTTTTTAGAACCATATGATGGTGTTGATTCTAGTCTAATTGGAATCATTTTTCTAAGTAATGTCTGAAAATATCTCTTAACCGTTGCAGAGTTTTCTTTCATTTTATGAGGCATATGTTCTAAAGTCATTCTCATAATTCCCTCTAAATGCTCACGGCTCATTCCACTTTGTGAAGCCAGTCTATAAATCTCTGCAAACTCTGGAGGAATAGAGTTTTGTAAATCTGGTGCTTTTTCTTCCCAAAACATATTTTGTATCAGTTTTACTTTATCGCCAAGTTTATTTATCTCTGATTTTATCTCTTTTAACTCTTTTGGTTCAAGTGAAGCTACTTTTGGTTTTGATCTACCATAATCAGATAAAGGGTCAGTTACCTCAGAAATCTTAGATATTTGTTCTGCTGCATTTGATATATCAAACAAAATATCTTCACTCTCTTGTTTGATTGGCTTTTGTTTATGAAGTGGTTTATTAAAATTTGAATAACTTGTTGAAAGTATTTGAGCTTTTTTAAGTTCTGATTCTTCTATCCCGATAACTATTTCATAAATTGCAGGTCTTCCAAGTCCTTTTTTTTGAACCTCTCTAGTCTCAATCAGCATACCTTCATCACCAATCTCAAGTTTCGCTTTTTTCAAAGCTTCAGATGGTGTTTGACCAGTAAATGTTAATATTTTCATATTAAACTCGCTAATGGAATTACAACACTTTCTCTTTTAGACCATTCGGCATGTGGGATAGTAAGTTTATCTGTTTTGATAACTCTGTTGTCAAAAAATATAATATCCAAATCTAGTGTCCTTGGTGCATTTGCAAAACTTCTACGCCTTGCAAACTTTTTCTCTAATCTCATTAAATAATCTAAAAATTCAAAAGCTTGCATATTCGTTTGCAAAACTATAATTGAGTTAAAAAAATCATCTTGGTTTATGAAACCAAAAGGAGGATTTTTCAAAATCAACGAAGTTTGTAAAAGTTCAACTCTTTTATCTCGTTTAATATTTACTAAAAGATGTTCAAATCTTCGTTTAACATCTCCAACATTTCCACCTATCCCAACAGTAGTTTTATATCTGTAAGAATTTTTTTGCTTAAATTTACGACTAAAGTTTAGGCTTTTAAAAGTTGTTAAACTTTTACTTAGCCTACTCTTTAAATACATTAACTAAACTTGTGCAGTTGCTTCAGCTTGTTGAGCTTGCATACCTTTAACTTCAGTAATAACTTGCATAATACCAATCATTGCTAAATGGTAACCAAAAGGACCAAAACCAACAACAGAAGATGAACAAACTGGAGCTATCATGTTCTCTTTTCTAAACTCTTCACGACGGTGAATATTTGAAATATGCACTTCAATAGTTGGAAGATTAACTGCTGCAATCGCATCACGAATAGCAATAGAAGTATGAGTATATGCCGCTGCATTGATGATTATCCCATCAACTTCACCATAACACTCTTGAATTTTATCTACAATTTCACCCTCAAGGTTACTTTGAAAAAAATCAATCTCTGCATTATTTTGACCTGCAAAATCTTTCATTTGTGCATGAATTTGCT
>JAGGWE010000086.1 GCA_021157665.1 Sulfurimonas sp. | reverse complement strand
TATTGAGTCTATTACTTGCTTAGTTTTCAATGATCTCAAACATTCTCTTATCCCTTCAACTCGAAGTGATCGTAACCTTTTAAACAAGGTGTCTCTGTTTG
The DNA here is from genome assembly GCA_021157665.1 of Sulfurimonas sp. GTDB lineage: Bacteria > Campylobacterota > Campylobacteria > Campylobacterales > Sulfurimonadaceae > Sulfurimonas. The sequence goes on along the minus strand of JAGGWE010000086.1, from coordinate 7,954 downwards.
TGGATGGGAATTATAGGGGGTTGTTGCTTAGGGTTGGCTTAAAGTATTTGGAAGTTTAGAAGATTTTTTGAATCAATGAGTTATAACTAATCAATTTAAATTATGATTAGTTATATTTAATTATTATTTTAGCTATTAACCTCAATAAATTGTGCTTTTGAAAAATTTGGAATATCATCATAGGAAAAAACTGCATAATATTTATGTGCATCTTTATCTCCAAAATTATCATAAGTATAATTGTCTAAACCACCATAAAGTTTTTGTCCGTCGTATGGTGAACACGGAACTCTAAATGGATTTTTCACAACAATCACACCTTTATAGGCATCATCATCAGGAGCATCCCACTCTAATTTTATTACTCCATTCTCTAAAGTATGTCTTAAATTTTCAATCTTCTTAGGTGCTATTCTTCTTTTCTTTATATAATTTATAATTAATGACGGTCTTTTTACTCTTTTAGAATCACACCAATCAACATCTTGAGATTTACAAAATGCTTTTTGAGATGATGCAGATATAACAAAAACAGCTTTTGAATTTTCATCTGCATTTTTTAACATCTCCATAATCGCATATTTATCAAAAACAAATCTTTGCTTTGAGTTGTCTTTAATATCAGCAACACTCACATCATAACCTATCCTCTCAATTATCTCTCTATTTTTAACTTTTTCATATGTTTTTTCACCCTTACATGGAACTATCATTTCAATATGAAAACGAAGTGAATTTAAAGAATTAATTTGTATTGCTTCTAGATCAATATAAGCATTTGATATTACAGTATTATCCATCTCTGGAATATTTGATAAATCAAATTCTATGCACCCATATTCTTTATCACCATTTTTATCAAATCCTACTTTTAAACTTGATTCAACCATTTTATCTTTTGTTATTGTTGTTTCTGTTACAGATTCTAAATCAATTCTAGCTTCATTAACTGTATACGAGATATCTAATTTAGGTCTATATGTGAGACCTCCGCTAAATTTTCCATATCCAATATCCCATTGCATCATTTGTGAAGCACGACTAAGAAGAAGTGATGTTGGTCCTTCCATTCTAAAATAAGCTTCTCTTCTTTTTAGTGATTTTTGAAGTACTGAAATCTCTTGAGATGCAAATTGATAAGTTCTCCATATACCTTGAGCCAATTGTGCTGAACCAGTTGGTCTATCTATATAACTTAATACTTTGACATTTTTTATATCTTCAAAACTATCAATTTTATCTATTGTTCTTTCATCAATTTGACCAACTCTCCATTCACCAAAACTCTCTATCTGAACAGCAACACGATTCATTGGATAAAAAGAGATCGAAGCACTTGTTATAACTGCATTTTCAGGAATTGTATTTAATGAAAAACCTGAAACACCATAACACTCACCTTTATTTTCAGATATACCTACAAAAAGTGAATTATTTCCAAAATGTTCATTATTTTTCTTTATTTTTTCACCAACATATCCTATTTTATCAGCTAATGGATATAAAATTTTAGAAAACATATTTTCAGCTGGTTGTGTTCTAATAGCACACATTTGAGCAAATGGTGATTTTATATTTCGTTTTTTACAAACTGCTCTCACATAATAATAATAATTTGTTGCCGAAGTTAAATTTTTATCGATAAATGTTTTTAATCTTGTTTTAGCAATTCGATTTGATGTTTGAGCATAACCTTTTTTCTTTTTAGAACGATAAATCTCAAAATATAAACTATCATCATCTATATAATCCCAAACAAGTTCTACCTCTTTTGATTCAACATTTATAGCAATAAAATTATCAACTCTTGCAAGTGAATCTTTTTGTTTATAATTATTTACCTCTGATAGTGCAAATATTAATGCAGGAATATTCTCATCAATATTCTCACTCATATGTTCTTTGTAATCACTAATATTTCTAGTTCCCACTTCAGCAACTAAAGATAAAATCCCTTGAGAATAATAAAATTCTCTACCACTTCCAGATATAAGATGAACTGGTGGTTTACCCATATGTATACCATATTCACGACCTGATTCTTTTCTTATCTCTTCTGCCATATTTCCAGCTAAAAGATTTAAATCTATTGCATCAACTGCATCTTCATGTATAAAGTTATGGGCAGGAAAAAAAACATTTCCTTGAGAGTGATAATCAAGTGCTATTGTTATATTTTTATGATCCTTTACAAAATCTCTAAGAGCTGCCGTTTCAGGTTCAGAAAAAGCACATGGACCAGAATATACATTAGAAGTAGTATCTTTATTTGGTAAAAATCCAATAGAAAAGTTTCTATTTAAATCAACTCCAAAACTTCCATCTTCGTTTCTTCTTCTATTTTTTCTCCAAAATGAAAAATGATTTCTTGAATATTCAAATCCATCAGGATTTGCACATGGCACCATATATAGCGTAGTTGAATCTAAAATAGCATTTAATTGTGGATCATAATCAATATGTTCTAAAATATATTTTGCAAAAGTTAATGAAAGTTCTATTCCTATCCATTCTCTTGCATGAATAGTACCTGTATAAAAAAGTGCTGATTTGGATTTGTTTTTTTTTATATCTTTAGTAATTGTCACAGCGATAATATCTCTATCTTCCCATGTTTTACCGATTGACTCGACTTTAAAAAGATTTGGATTTGTTTTTTGTGCAGATTTAAAAAAATCTACACATTCGGTATATGAAGTATATTGTTGTCTCAAGTTGTTGCCTCGATATGAAAATTATTTAATTATTAAGAGTGCGATTGTACTCTTTTAATCTTCAAATGAGGTAATTTCTATCTATTTAGCTGTTTTTCTATCTATTAAATCAACAATTAAATCTATCTTTTTATTGTTGAAATCTAATCCCATTTTCTCTTGTTTAGGAGTTGCAAAAGCTGGAATACCATTTACCTCTAGAACTATATATTCCTCTTTTTCAAGGTCATATATAATATCAACTCCACCAATATCAACACCTGTCGCTTTACAAGCATTTATAGCTGTATTTATAATATCATCATTAGCCTCTCTCATAAATACAGAACCACCAGCTGTAATATTTGTTCTCCAGTCAGTTCCACTTGCTTTTCTTCCATAACAAGATACAAACTCACCATCTACAATATCAACTCTAAAGTCAGTATTATCATATGTAATAAATTTCTCAACATAAAAATATCGTAAATCCATCTGATTTAAAAATGGCATTAACATATCAAGATTTGCTTCACTCTCAATCTTAGTAAGTCCAACTCCACCCCAACCATCAGTTGGTTTATAAACCATTTTATCCCATTTTTTAATAATTTTTTTAAGTGCAGCTCCATTATCTCTATGACAAAGTTTATAATCAGCTGTTTGAATCCCCTCATGTCTAAGTACAAATGATGTATGAAATTTATCTTCAGTTAAAGCAAAGGCATCATAAGAGTTAATCATAGGAATAACACGATTTAACGCTTGATAAAGATACATTTGATACTGAGTTTGTTCACCAGCATTATATGAAAAAAACAAATCTAATTTATCAACTTTTAATTTATCATAATAAATATGCCCATTTTGAGCAATACAATCATGTAATCTTATATCATTAATAGTTTCAATATCTCTTTCTCTTAATTTTTTGATAATTTTCTTTTGAATTTTATCTCCACCACCATTGCTATAAAGCCACATACCTATTTTTCTATTTAATGACATACACGCTCCTTAAAAATCTGATTTTTCTATAAAATATTTAAATAACTTTTTACTTAATTCTATTCTACTTACAAAACTACTTTTACTTGCTCTCTCTTTAACAGTATGATCACCATCACCAAAAGGTCCAAAACCATCAAGAGTTATAACACCATTTGAACTTACAATATTTGCATCACTCACTCCACCTCTCTCCTCTGATTTTAGTTCCTCATTCGTAATACTCTCAATCGATTTAATCAAATCAAGAGAAGCTGATGAAGTTTGCATTACATCTCTTTGAATACCCCCACTTAAAGTTGAAGAAGTTCCATTCACATAAGATGTTTGTACTATATCATCTACATTTTTTAAAACTCTATCTTTCTCATCTTGTGTTTTATACCTAAGTTCAAAAGTCATCTTGGCATGTGGACTTATCGTATTTGCACCTATTCCACCCTCTATTTTTCCAACATTTACTGTTGTCCCTTTTGATAAATCAGTTAGTTTTACTAAGGCTTGAAGTTTATATGAACTTTCAAGATTTGCATCACAGCCATCTGTATAACTATTTCCAGCATGAGCAGCTTTTCCTTGGATATCTATGAAAAAAGTACCAACACCCTTTCGTCCAGTAACAACTTCCATATTCTTGCCAGCAGCTTCATAAACAAAACAGTAGTCATAATCTTTTGCTAACTTTATAGTTAAATATTTCGAGTCATCACTTCCAGTCTCCTCATCACTTACAAGTAATATGTCGATATTTTGTATATCAACACCATCAGTTTTAAGTTCACGAAGAGCTTGCAGGGCTACTATATTTCCACCCTTCATATCACAAACACCTGGACCATATATCCAGTCTGCATCTTCAGTATAATCTTCAAATTTATTTGGAGGAAAAACGGTATCTAGATGTCCTAATAGGAGCAATCTTTTAGAGGTTTTGGCATGTGGTGATTTATAATGACGATGATTTCCAATATCACCTCGTTCATGAATATCAGATAAATATCCTAACTCTTCAAACCAGCCATCAAAGATAGTACCAACCTTATCAACACCAACTTTATTTTTAGTATACGAGTTTATATTTATAATTGATTTTAAGTCATTTAAGTAGTTCATGCAAAGATTATACTAATATAAAATTTAAATTATATAAAAATTGTAATTTTTAGTTGAAGAAGATTTTGTGTGTGAAGTTTTGTGTTGTTTTAGGGGTAAAGAACCCTAGAAGATTATTTTCTTCTAAGTTCTTTAATACGAGCTTTTTTACCTGCAAGTTCACGAAGATAAAATAGTTTAGCACGACGAACACGACCGCGACGAATTACTTTAATTTCATCAATTGAATCAGAATAAATTGGGAAGATTCTCTCGATTCCTACACCATTAGCACCGATTTTACGAACAGTAATAGTTTGACCTGTACCTTGACCTCTTTTTGCAATACATACACCTTCGTATGCTTGAACACGAGATTTTTCACCCTCTTGAATTGTTACTGCTAAACGAATAGTATCACCAGCACGAAAATCCGGAAGTGATTTTTCTGCTACTTGTGCTTTTTCAAAGTTTTCTATGTACTTATTTCTCATAAGATTTCCTTGTTCTATACTTTAAGAGCTGTTCTGGTCTAAAAAACTTAGTTTTAGACTCTGACAGAGCTAGTTTTAGTGAGCGAATTCTACTATGATTTCCCTTTAAGTATTCTGATGGAACACTTAAAGCATCATATTTTTTTGGTTTTGAGAAAGATGGTGCTTCAAGCAAGGAGGTTTCAAAACTCTCTATACTTAATGAATCACTATTTCCTAAAACACCTTCAATATTTCTAGATACAGCATCACAAATAACTAAAGAGGCTAATTCTCCTCCAGTTAATATGTAATCACCTATACTAAAAACTTCGTCTGCATATTTTTCCACAACTCTTTCATCTATACCCTCATAACGACCACTCACGAACGCTATATGAGATTTTTTAGATAATCTTTTCGCATCATTTTGTACAAAAGGCTTAGCAACTGGAGTTAAAAAAACTATATGAACTTCTTCATCTTCTTTTTTTAACTTATCTAAACAATCAAATAGAGGCTGAGGGTTCATAACCATTCCAGCTCCACCACCAACAGCAGTGTCATCTACTTTTGAGTGTTTATTATCACTATAATCTCTAGGATTAATATATTCAATATTCAAAATCTTTTTATCGATTGCTCGCTTTAAGATAGAATCTTGAAAATAACCTTCTACTAAATTAGAAAAAAGTGTAACGAATGTAAATTTCATTACGATGCTTCTAAAATATCCATGCCACCACGAACTGTGATGATTTTTTTATCTATATCAACACTTACACGGAATGGCTCTTGAAATGGAATTAAAAACATTTTCGTACTACCAGCTTCAACTAATTTTTCATCAGTTTTAACATTTAGATAGTTTGTAATTGCTATTCGCTCCACTTCATTAACAACTCCTAAAAGTTTACCATCTTCATAAACTTCACAATCATCAAGATCAAACCAAAAATACTCACCATCTTCAAGATGACAATTTTTTCTAGTTTCTTCTCTTGTTGTAAAAAGTTTTGCATTTGTAAACTTTTTAGCATCTTCAATCGTGTCAATTCCAGTAATTTTAATAATACCTCTATCGAGGTTAACATCGCTTAAAGTGATTTCTCTTTTTAGATTAGTAAAAAAAGTCGCACCATTTACGAACTGCTCTGGAAAATCACACTTTACATGAAACTTCATATCACCATAAATACCGACAGTTTTGCCGATAGTCGCGATATGAAGGAGTTGCTCTTTAAACTGCTTCGACATTGATTCGGTAACTTATACCATCTTTAGCTTTACAGCCAGAGATGACAGTTTTTATCGCACCAATCATCTTGCCCTCTTTACCAATCAGCTTACCAATGTCAGCTTGATTCGCAAAAAGAACTATCTCTGTTACTTCATCACCCTCTTTTACTTCTACTCTTATATCTTCAGGATTTGAAGCGATAAGTCTTGCAAATTGTGCGACAAAATCAGAAATCATGACTAACGACCAGTTATCTTTTTAACACGGCTACTCATTTGAGCACCAACACTTAACCAGTAGTCAAGTCTTTCGTTATCAACAACTAAAGTTTTCTCAGCTACCATTGGATTATAGTGACCAATTAGTTCAATCCATCCACCATCTCTTCTTTTACGGCTATCTGTTACCGCGATTCTATAAAATGGTTGTTTTTTTCTTCCCATACGAGTAAGTCTAATTACTGTCATTTGTTTGTCCTATTGTTAAAATAATTTGTGGGGTGGTTTGCAAAATAAATAAATATATAAATACATGTAGTTTATTGTGCCTCTTACCGCCATTTGGCGTATTATATCTTTACAAAAGAGTAAAAATACCTTCTAATCACAGAGGGATTATTTCAGAAGTTATTACGATGGCGGAATTGTAGCCAAATAATTCTTAAAAGTAAATAGCTTATGGTATGTGAGATTTTTTTAAATATCTAATATTGGATACTAAAATCAAAAGAGTGATGTAGTTGCAAGAGCTGAAAGAGGAAGGATACTATAATTATCTGACGATTGAAGCAACGCAGCAAATGCATTGCTATTTTGATTTTAGCGAGGTATCGCGCCTTGTCCACCCATTTGCCCCATCATCTGTTGCATCTGTTTCATCCCATTTTTACCTGAGAATTTTTTAGCCATTTTTCCAGCATTTTTAAATTGTTTTATCATGCGATTTATTTCAACTTGAGTAAGTCCACAACCTTTTGCAATTCTAATTTTACGAGCATTATTTAAAAGTTCTGGATTTTCTCTCTCTTTTTTTGTCATAGATGAAACCATTGCTTTTATGTTTTTAAGTTCACCAGAGTTTTCAAAGTCAAAATCTTTTATAGCTTTGCTCATATTTCCCATACCAGGTATCATTCCCATGATAGAACTCATGCTACCCATTTTTTTCATGCTTTCCATCTGTTCTAAAAAGTCATTGTAGTTAAACTTACCTTTTTGGATTTTTTTCGTTAATCGTTTTGCTTGTTTTTCATCTATTACAGAAGCAGTTTTCTCAGCAAGTCCTTCGATATCTCCAAAGCCCATAAGACGATTTACAATTCTCTCTGGAATGAAAACTTCCAAGTCTTCCATCTTTTCACCACTACCAATAAAACGAAGTGGAACTTGAACTTGAGAAGATAATCCAAGAGCTACACCACCCTTAGAATCTCCATCGTATTTTGAAAG
>JAGGWE010000166.1 GCA_021157665.1 Sulfurimonas sp. | reverse complement strand
ATTATGGCGATTGTTTTAACGGGTTTAATTTTTTTAGTAAAATTTTCAAATATTCCAGAGTTGGAGTTTGAAAAAGAGGATGAGTATGACCACGATACTATTTGGCATTTTCCTCGTGTGATTTTGGGTGCTGTTGCACTTTTCTTTTATGTAGGGATTGAAGTTATCGCAGGTGATACAATTGGACTTTATGCCCAAGGTTTAGATGTGGCAAATGCAACTGCGTTAACCTCTTACACTATGGTTTTTATGGTGTTTGGTTATCTGGTTGGAGTGTTCTTCATACCTAAATACTTATCGCAAGAAAAAGCACTTATCGGTTCTGCTCTTGGTGGGATTTTACTACTTTTAGGTGTTGCTTTTAGCTCAACAACTTCACATGCCATATCTGAGGTTTTATGGGGTTGGAGTGGGGTTATGACCTTACCTGATTCTGTAGCTTTGGTTGCACTTCTTGGATTTGCAAATGCTCTTGTATGGCCTACTATCTGGCCTCTAGCACTTGAAGGACTTGGTAAATATACAGCAAAAGGAAGTGCTTTACTTATCATGGCGATAGCAGGTGGAGCGATTTTACCTCTTGTTTTTGGAAAAGTTGCACAGATGATAGGTGATATGCAGTTAGCTTATTTAGTTGGGATAGTTTGTTATCTTTTTATCCTGATGTATGCTCTGAAATGGCATAAAATGACTTCATGGAGTTAAGATGTATAAACTAATGACAATGGAAAGTGGCTTAAAATATATCGAAATCACAAACGATTCGGCATGTGGAAAAATTGCGATTCAAGGGGCTCATCTTTTTCACTTTGCCCGTAATGGTGAGGAGCCTATTTTATGGTTAAGTGAAACAAGCGACATGGAACATGGAAAACATATCCGTGGTGGAGTTCCTATCTGTTGGCCATCATTTGGGATGAGTAATCCTGAACTTCCACAGCATGGTTTTGCGAGAAATAGAATGTGGGATTTAGTAAATATTATTGAAGTGGATGTTGGTACAACTCAAGTGATTATGGAGTTAAATGATTCTAAAAAATCTCGAAGAGAGTGGGAATATAAATTTAATCTACAAATTACTATCACTATTTCAGATGAGTTGAAAATGGAGTTAAAAACTACAAATCTTGATACAAAAACTTTTAAATTTACTCAAGCACTTCATACTTATTTTAATATCTCTGAGATTTCAAATATCTCTATCTCAGGATTAGAAAATAAACCATTTTTAGAAACTTTAACAAACTCAAATCAAGTACAAAATGGTGAGGTATTGTTTAACTCAGAAGTGGATAGTGTTTATCAAGAGGTAGATAGTGAGATAGTGTTAAAAGATAAAAACAGAGATATAAAAATTAACAACGAAGGCTCATCTTCGGTTGTAGTTTGGAACCCTTGGATAGAAAAAGGTAAAAGAATGTCAGGAATGTGCGACGAAGCTTATAAAGAGTTTGTATGTATTGAAAGTGCGAATGCATTTGATGATGCTAAGTTTTTAGAGCCGATGGAATCTCATACTTTAAAGGTGACTATTTCTTAGCCAAACCTTTGTGTGTATCATAAGATAGTCTCATAACTCCTATTGCATAATTTGATGAGTTATTGTATCTCATTATATATTTTGCATATTTTTTAAGATATTGTAACTCATCTTTATCACATGAAAAACAATCATATTTTTTACCGGTTTTTTTACTTTGACCATAAACAAAAGAGCCATGTTTATGGGTAAAATCATACTCATACCAATCAGCTTCAACCTTTGGCATCTCTGGGATTTTACTCCACTCTATCAACTCTGAAAAACCAGCTTTTTTATGTAAAAATCTACTTGCAGACATGATAGCATCTTCCATTTTCGTTAAGTCGCCTACCTTATCTTTGTAACTGTCAATATATACAAAACTACTAGGCATAAACTGAGGGATTCCAACTGCTCCAGCGTATGAACTTGGAAGATTACATTGTGATGGGGTGTAGCCTTTTTTGTAACAGTAAGCGATAACTGAAACAAGATTTGATTTACCCATATTTAAGAGCCATTTATCTCTTGAAGTTTTTGGTTTTACTTTCACAACTAAGGTATTAAAAACTTTAAATGCATCAAAACTTGGTTTGATTTTTCCAAGTTTTGTCTCTTTCATAAGTATCGTTGCTACAACTTCTCTGTTAACTCCATATCTTTTTTCAGCCTCATCATAAACTTTTTCATATTTTTGTACATGTGCAACTATTTCTGGTATATATTTTACTAAAGTATTATTTGCTTTTCTTTCATTAGCACGATGAATTTTTATTTTGCTAGGATGGAAAAACTTATAACTTAATAGATCTAAATCTTCAGTTTTTCGTGAAAGTAAAAAAAGGTTTGCATCATGGATGGGAACACCTTTTTTAACTACTCTTTTACATATTTCAGTATAGTGTGGTGTTTTAAATTCGCAGTTTTTATACTCTGCGAAAAGTAGTGTAGTTGTGAGTGTAAGTAAAAGTAATTTAAGCATTTTTCATCTTTTTATTTATATCTTTAAGTCTTTGTGGAGTTCCAATATCATGCCACATGCCACAATAAAGTTCTCCAGTTATTTTTTTATTTTTAATCTCTGCTCTTAAAAGTGGAGTGAGTCCCTCTTTTCCATATGTCAAGCCATCAAAAAGTTTGGGATTATAATATCCTATCCCTGAAAAAGTATATTTTTTATCATTATCATTCAAAACTAAAGTATTATTTAATCCAAAATCTCCATTTAGATTATGCTCTGGATTTGCAACTAAAATTAGGTGTGCTAAATTATCTTTTAAATCAAAATTACTATCAAAATCATAATCGCAAAAAATATCTCCATTTACAACTAAAAAAGTATCATCTCCTAAAAGTGGCAATGCCTTTTTAATTCCACCAGCACTCTCTAAAGCACCAGTTTTTTGTTCATCAGAGTAAGTTATATTTACACCATATTTTGAACCATCACCTAAAAATTCAGGGATTTTATATCCTAAATGAGCGATATTTATCACTATATCTTTAAACCCACATGCCAAGAGTTTTTCTATATGCCAAACTAT
>JAGGWE010000197.1 GCA_021157665.1 Sulfurimonas sp. | reverse complement strand
CTTCATTTGTAAATTTTACAGGTTTCATATTAAACCAATATTCACAAAACTCATAAAACATTTTTATTTCAATTTCTTCGAAATCTTCTTTTTCAATTAATTTAATTAAATCTTGCCAATAAAATATTTGATTTTCATACTTATCAAAATCTTTCCATCTCTTATAGATTTGATCTTTATGTTTATAACCCTTTGGAATTAAAAAAAATAAATGCTCATTTCTTGATTCTAAATATTCTAGGTATCCAACTGGTTGATTCTTCGTTAAACTTGTCCAGTCTTTATTTTTAATTTCAAATATAAATTCTTTATCCTGAAGTTTTAAAAACAAATCTGCTCTTCCATAATCTTTATCTTTCTTTTTTAATACGACCTCTGTATCAAAGTAATGATATTGAATATCTTCACCAGTTAATATTTTATTTTTTTGTGCAATTAAATCAAGAAATAAATCTCTAAATTTTTCAATGCCAAGCAAATTACAAAAATACTCTTCAAATACAACTTCTTGATTTAATACATTATATAAAATCATATTTTTTCTATGTTCCAATCCCATTTTCAAATCCCCTTATTTAAATAACTTTCCAAATCCTCATCAATCATTTCGCTAATCCACATAGGTTCAATAACTCTCAAATGTGGAATCCAATATTTTATTATCGGTATTATCTCCATCTCATCAGTTATTGTAACAACAAATTCCATAGTGCCATCTTGACTAAGTGTTTCTATTATTTGAGTTGGTAATGCCCTTCTTTTAAAATACTTTGTAGCAACTTTGTCAGCATATATTTTTACTTCAAAAGGTTCAATATCTGACTTGAACCATATATTTATAGAGTTCTCTAATAACTCTTCTATATCTTCATCTACTGTAAAAGTTTTAACAGTTGTTTGTATATTTGAGAGAGTTTTGATATAGTATTTTTGAACATAAGCATCTCTAAATGCAACTAAATACCAAAAGCCTTCATAATTGACAATTTTAAGAGGTTGTATGGTTGCTCTAAAAATTCCTTCTCTATCATTCTCATAACTGCATTCTAATTCAGTTTTATTTTTGATAGCTTTTTCTATGAGTTGTATATCATCAAATCTATCACTAATGTCTTCAATATTAAGTTTTGTATAGATAGGATTAAAGTCTTCATTTTTAATTTTAGATAGTAGCTTATGTGAAGTGGTAGCAAATTTGCCACCTATGCTTTCAGTCATTTTTTCCATTATGTCTAAAACGAGCTGTTCTTCAATGGATTTTGTTTTTTCTACTTTAAAGCCATCTTGCATTTTCCATTTTCGTTTATCTTGGTAGATTGGAAATGCACTTAGTCGCTCGTTGAAATCTCTTTGGAGAGTTTTGCTACTTACATTAAACTCTTCTGCTAGTTCTTTGACAGACAGAGCCTCTCCATCATTTAATCTTGCTAAAATGTTTGTAAGTCTTGTTAAAATTTTGTCATAATTATGCTTATAAGCCATTACGCACCTTTGATATATTTAACATATTGTATCTAGTTAATTACAAATAAAGTCTGTTTTATATTGATATAAAACTCTAATATCAAAGTATACATTATCAATAGAAAAAATCTTATCCCAACTAAAATCATAGTGGTCATACAAGCAGTACAAAAGCCAACAATGTTTTTGTGAATTTAAATCATTATCTTTTTGATAAATAGTAGTAATGTTATGACACTGTTTATCATTGACACCCCAAGTTGATATGTCAACCCTATATCACACAAAGAATATAATATTCTAAACGACTATTTCCTCTAGTAACATTTTTTCTTTAAACTCAGTTGGTAATAAATAATTATTACTTGAATGCATTCTCTGACGATTATAAAAAACTTCAATATATTCAAATATTTTTTCATTAACTTGAACTTTAATTTCAAACTCTTCATGATTTGTAAGTTCAGTTTTTAAAGAGTTAAAAAAACTCTCAGAAACAGCATTATCCTAGTAATTACCATAAATATTGAGCTATAAAGATTAAATAAGTTACATTCAAGTCCTCTCCTCACCATCAAATAATAAAAAGAATTTACAATTTTTCTAATCTCATTAATGACTTATTGTGATTAGAAGAGATATAATCGCAATAACATACAGACTTAGAAGGAGACTGCTTTATGATTAGAGTAGAGTTTTTGGGACCGATACAAAAAAATGCCCTTGAAATAGAGATTACCAATCTAAAAGAATTAGCTAAAATACTACAAGAAATACCAGAGATGACAGAATGGTTAGAAAATTCTGCAGTAGCTGTTAATGACACAATTGTAATATCCCTTGATATGGAACTAAAAAATGGAGATAAGATTTCTATGCTCCCTCCTGTTTGTGGTGGATGATAGATGTTAAATATTTATGATGGTGCCTTAGATGTACCTAAAATTTTAAAAGACTGGTATAAAGAAGAATCTACAAGTAACTATGGTGCATATATTCCTTTTGTTGGAACAGTAAGAGATGAGAATGGGATTGACGGACTTAGTTTTGATATTTATGAACCTATCTTAGAAAACTGGTTTAATGTCTGGCAAGCAAAAGCAAAAGCAAAAGGTGCAATTATAAAAATGGCACATGCTCGTGGTGATGTTTTACTTCATGAATCGTCTTATATCTCTTGTGTTTTTTCACCAAAAAGAAGAGTTGCATTAGAATTTATAGATGAATTTGTTGAGGATTTTAAAGCCTCAGCACCTATATGGAAATATGACCTTATAAACGGAAAAAGAGTCTATGCACTTGATCGCTCTACTGCGATTAAGGGTAGTGGTATTTTAGGAGTTAAATAGTGAACTTTTTATCATATGAAACAAGTCAAAATATGTTGAATTTATTAGAAGTAAATTCAAATAGAAACGAAAATATTCCCCTTAGTTCAGCTTTAGGTAGAGTTTTAGCAAAAGATATTGTTGCAAAAGAGAATGACCCAAAATTTCCTACTGCATCTATGGATGGATATGCTGTTATTCATGCTGATTTAGATTTAGATTCTATTACTATCTTAGGCGATAACCCTGCTGGACATGATGAAAGAAGATTAATTACTAATGGAACATGTATTAAAACATTTACTGGTTCTAAAATGCCAGAAGGTGCAGATACACTTATTCAAATAGAAAATGTAAATAATCAAGATGAAAAAATTACTATAGAAGAGAAAGTTCCTCTTGGTTCATCTGTTCGTCCTATTGGTGAGGGATATAAGAAAGGTGATGTATTAATCAAAAAAGGTACCAAGATTAGTTTTACTGAAATTGGTGTTATGGCTGGTTTAAATAGAGTTATGATAAATGTGGCAATTAAACCTCGTGTGGCAGTTATAGCAACTGGTAGTGAGATTTTAGATCTTGGTCAAGAGAGTGATAATCCAGCACAAATTAGAAGTTCAAATAATTATACCTTAGCTGCTTTATTTGAGTCAGCTGGTGCAGAAGTAATTCAACTTGGAACTGTTGGAGATGACAGAGATTCCATTATGCAAACCTTTGAAAATGCTCTTGCATCTGCTGATATACTTGTGAGTACAGGTGGAGTTAGTGTTGGTGATTATGACTTTGTAAAAGATATAGTTCCTCGTCTTGGTGCAGAAGTCATTTTTAAAGGTGTTGGCATTAAACCAGGTCGCCATATTATGGTAGCTCAAAGAGAAGATAAATTTGTCTTAGCCCTTCCTGGATTTGCATATTCATCAACTGTAACTTCTATCCTTTATGCTCTTCCTCTTATTTCAAAAATGCTAGGTAAAGAGATTGCATATAGAACTGTTGAAGCAAAACTAAGTGAAAATTTTACAAAAAGAAGTCGTTTTACAGAATTTACTGCCTGTAATATTACAATAGAAGATGGTGAATACTTTGTAAATTTTGATGGTAAAAAGGTTGGTAGTTCTGCAATATTAACTAATATGCTAAATAATAGTGCCTTAATGATAACAAGTGAAGATGATAATAACCTTGAAGAGGGTACTTTTGTAAATGTAATTCTTTTAGAAAATTTCTAATTCATATTTACAAAAAATTGAAAACTAGCGTTACGCTCAAAAAGGAGTGTAGCGTGAAACTTAAAATCTGAAATATACTTCATAACATCATTTTGATTTTTAACATCTCTGGAATTTGCCTGAAGTAATTTATCCCCAAGTTTTAAACCATAATTCTTTTTACTTTTATCTATTTTTATCAGATATAAATTTTTATCAAAAGTCAAACCATACTGCTCTAAATATGTTTCAATTTTATATCCACCACTTAGTCTTTTTTGACTTTTAACCTTTATATTTATAGTTTTATTATCTCTTTTTACTTTTACATTATGCATTGAACCTATCTTTGCAAAAAGTATTTTCTGCATTAAAGTTGAACTATATTTAATCTTTTTTCCATCCATAGATAAAATATAATCACCTTTTTTAAATGGATTATTTTTCATAAAAGGGTCATACGAAATTACTTTGATACCTTTATCTGTGTCTTTTACTCTTATCCCTATATCTGAATATCTAATATCTTTTTGTGATATAAACCTTTTTATATATGCTTTTTCTATAATACCACGAGAGGTTACAAAACCTTCAAGAGAACAACAACTATTTGTTAAAATTGCAGGTGTTTTTACCTTAGTATTAAAAGATGCAAACTGATTTATTCCAATCTGTCGATTAATAATTTTACCCTCTTTAGCCTGAGTTTTATTTACTGCAGCTATTCCTGATGGATATCTCATATTTATCTTAAAAGGGTACTTAAAACCTTTTTTGTCTTCTATAATATAAAGAGAAAGAAAAGGGTCATGTTTAAGTATCTTGGCATGTGGCTTTGTTCGAGAAAAGAGTAATCTTTTATACTTTGATATTGGAACTTGTATTGTTTGATTTTTGATTGATTTTGAGTGTTTTACTTTATTGATACATGAAGTGTAACCACCCTCACATGCCAACAAATTTAAAAGAAGAAAATTAAGAGTTATAAAAACTCTTAACATTTATTTTGCCCCAAAAAGGGAGAGTGCACTTTGTTGCTG
>JAGGWE010000204.1 GCA_021157665.1 Sulfurimonas sp. | reverse complement strand
ATTTTATTATTTACATATAAATGGTTTGTATTAATATCATATCTGTTTAAATTCTATCAAATCTCATCTATTTCCCTGTATAAGGAGAGGGACAGCTTTTTTATTTTATCATCGTTGACAAATATAGGTTGAAAGTACTAATGTGATATGGAGTAATTATGGCTAATTTAAAAGTATTAAATAAAAAAATATTCACTAAAGTTGAAGGTGTATTTTATAAAGAAATTGTCAACGAAAATAATAAAGTTGTTGACAGGTAAGCCTATTTTAGAACTTTGTGATTCCATACAGACATTTATTGAGGTTTGTGCAGATGATGATTACATTCAAACTTCTGCTGAGATATCTATTGCTACATTTAGTAATGATGTTGATGTAATTCATCCTTACTCATATGTAGATGATATCTATTTTGAAAATAACCTACAGCCTCAAGCAATGACATATATGGCTAAAGCAATGGATTATGCAATGGATTCGCTAGCTGATAAAATAAGCGAATATAAAAAGCTAGGTGGTGTGTATAAAGCTCCTATGCTTATTGCTATAACCGATGGTGGTGCAACAGATGATATAACAGATGCTGCAAATAGATGTGCAGATCTTATTGCAAGAAAGAAGCTAACCTTTATAGGGATAGGTGTGGGGGATGATGCTGACATGGATGAAATCAAGCGTTTTAATCCCAATGGTACTATTGTTAAATCACCTACTCATGAAGATTTAAAAGAATTACTTGTATTTATTTCATACGCCCTGTCTTCATCTTCTCAAGCTGGTGCAAATAATGATGAAGTTGTAAATTATGCAGAACTTGATCCTAAATTCAAACAACAGTAATACTATGAATCTTGTAACTGCATTTGCTACTGAACAAGGGGTGTCACATAAAGTAAGTGATACTCCTTGTCAAGACTCTGTAATTGTGAAACAAAATGATGGTTATTTGTTTTTAGGTCTTTCTGATGGTGCTGGTAGTGCTAAACATAGTGATATCGGATCAAAGTCAATATTACAATTCCTATCAGTACATATGTAAATTTACTTTGATTATTATAATGTTAATGAAGATGAAGCAAGTAGTGCACTTCTAGAAAAAATACATTTAGCATTAGATTCTATTGCTAGATCTAATGAAGTTAAAATCAAAGACTTATCATCTACCTTGCTTTGTATGGTTATATATTATGGTAAATATTTAATTGTACATATTGGAGATGGTGTTATTGGTATGCTTGACTCAAATGACAACTTATCTGTACTATCCAATCCAGACAACGGTGAGTATGCAAACTATACATATTTCACAACATGTTTTGATTCAAAAAAAGTACGTATTTATAGAGGGAATATCGAAGATATAAATGGTTTAGTAATGATGAGTGATGGTGTTGAAGAATCTTTATATCACTATAAAACAGATTCACTTGTACCAATTACAAAAGATATTATCAAACTACTAGACGACTATACTCCTCCAGAGGTTTCGTCAATACTTAATGAGAATTTAAAAAATGTGTTTGCTATTAAGTCATTAGATGATTTAAGTATAGCAATTTTACGACATCATAAAAACACTATAAAGGAGACATGATGCAAAGTTTTTCAATTAGAGGCAAATTCAGGACAGCAAATAAAAGAGATTAGTGGTATGGATTTAGAATCAGCATTATACTTAAAAGGTTGGTTGTGATTTTAGTAAAGAAAGTGTCACAACTATAAAAAGATATAGAGCATAAGAAACCTCTATATCTTAAAAATATCAAAATATTCTTCAAAATTATATCACTAGGTAGGACTTTTACGGACTCAAATATAGTATTTAATACGAGTGTAACTCATACACACTTTTTCAAATCATATCAAAATTATTATTATTGGACGGACTTATGACGGACTTCTCTAGTTTTTAGAAAGCTTAAAATAGAAATTTAAAGTGCTTGAAGTATCGTGTTTTAGGGGTTAAATTGATGGCTCCGGATGCTGGATTCGAACCAGCGACCAAGTGATTAACAGTCACCTACTCTACCGCTGAGCTAATCCGGAATCTTAAAAAATGGTGTCAGAGGGGGGACTCGAACCCCCGACCCCCGGCTTATGAGACCAGTGCTCTAACCAGCTGAGCTACCCTGACATCTTTTAAGAGGCTGAAATTATATCTATCCAAAGCTTTAAAATACCTTTGAATATGGTATTTTTTATATATATTTGTATAGATATAGTTATTTGACGGTAAAGTGTGAAGTTTAAGGGTATGAATTTTTAAATTTAAAGTAAAAAACTGACAGCTTTAATACTATAGAGGGAATCCCTTTTTAAAAAGGGATTAGATAGATATGATAAAATTAACCTACTGAATAACAAATTCTGTAAAATATATTCCTTTGATTTCACCATCTGAAATCATTGCATTTAGGGTATCCATAACTTGAGAAGATACTTTACCTTTACCTTTCTTTGAAGTAATTTCTTCAAGAGTTTTTGATGATAAGATTCTAATTACTCTATCTCTTAAAACAGCTGTTTTAGCATCTAGTTCTAGGCTTAATTCTTCACCTTCAAGTTCAAGAGACATAGTTACTTTTAGGTATCTGCGTCCAGCGTCACTTTTTAGGTTTACTGTAAATGTATCTAATGGATATAAAATCCCTATATCACTAAGTAGTCTAGAACTATCCATAGAAGATGAACCAGAACTTTTCCTTTTTTGTTTAGAGATAGTTTTTTCTTTAACTTGCGGTTCTGATTGAACTTCTTCATCATCACCAAGCATTAGAAACGCTCCAACTGCACCAAGCAAAATAATAAGGATTAATACAACTATGATTATTATCATAAGCATATTACCAGATTTCTTTTTTTCTGGAGCTTCCTGTTCCTCTTCTGTATTTTTATTTTCAGCCATTTTTGTATCTTCCTTGATTATTAATTATGTTGATAGTATATCAAAATTTAAAACTTTATTATATTGTTAATCAGTCTTCTAATAAGTCATTTAGTGGTAAAAACTCATAACTTTCTGCATTATAGTAGTCTATTTTACCAGTTTCAATATAATAATACCAACCATGTATATGTAAATCGCCATTTTCGAATCGTTTTTTAACATTTGGGTAAGTTAATATATTTTCTATCTGTTTTGTTATTGATAATTTTTCTGTTAATCTTAATAAATCTTCTTTTGGTGCATTTGCTCCAAGGCTTAAAATCGCTGATGTTTTTGCACTTTCACCAAGTTCTAACCATTTTTTTGTATGAACAAGAGAATCATCCTCTATCACTTCATAAAGATGGTTACATGCTCCACAGTGAGTATGCCCACAAATGATAATATCTTTTACATTTAAAATACTTACAGCATACTCTATTCCTGAAGCAGTGGCATGAAAGTCTTCATCTGGTTTGTAAGGTGGTACAAAATTACCTACATTTCTTATAACAAAAAGATCGCCAGGATTCGATTGTACCATTAAATCTGGGATAACTCTTGAGTCAGAACAACCGATAAAAAGTGCCTTTGGTGATTGACCTTTTTTAACAAGATTTAGTAATGATTCTTTATTTTTTTTAAAGTAAGATCTAAAAAGTTTGTTACCTTTGGCATAATCTTCCATATTCATTATAAATCCTTAGTTACACTCTTTTATATTTAATGTTTTTATAATCTCTTCAAAAATTTCTCCAGATTCTCTGTTAATATCATCATGGTATTCAATTACCAGAATTTCTTTGCCATTTGATGCTGCTGTTGTATGAATCTCTGGCTGCATTTTATGTTTAGCAATTATTGTATCGATACAATTATTTACAAGAGTTTTCTCCTCATCATTTTCATAAGCTAGTGCTAATCTTGAAAATCTTTCTTCACTTCTAAACTCTGCATCAATCATTTTATACCTTTAGTAATAATTATTATGGAATTATACAATTTTTTTATATAAAAGGAGTTTTCTTACTGCTTAAATTAGTACCATTCTAAAAGTTTTGTTACTTCATCGACTATAAAAGTTTTCATAGTTGTTTTTTCTAAGGGTTTCTTTGCTAAAAGTACCTTTGAAATATTTTGCATTTTTGCTTCTTTTAATCTCACATCAAGAGCATAAACCTCTCTTACATCACCAACCAGTGAAACCTCACCAATAAATACCGTTTCTTTTGATATAGCTCTATCTCTAAAACTACTTATAATTGCTGCAAGAACTGCTAAATCAGCTGCTGTTTCAGTTATCTTAATACCACCTGTAATATTTATAAATACATCATATCCAGATAGTGGAATCTCTAGTTTTCTTTCTAGTAATGCTAAAAGCATATTTAATCTGTTGTTATCAAAACCTGTAGCTTGTCTTTTTGAATTTGGAGTATGTGATTCTGAAACAAGAGCTTGAACTTCTAAAATAATTGGGCGAGAGCCTTCCATGATTACGGTTAAAGCTGAACCAGATTGTTCAGAGTTTCGGTTGAAAAATCTTGAAGATATATCAGTGGCAGATACTAAACCTTTGGCTCTCATCTCAAAAACACCAATCTCACTAGTAGCACCAAAACGGTTTTTAAATCCTCTTAAAATTCTGAGTTCTTGAGATGAATCACCCTCGAAATATAAAACAGTATCAACCATATGCTCTAGTACTCTAGGACCTGCAATAGAACCCTCTTTTGTAATATGCCCGATAATAAATATAGCAATATTTCTCTCTTTTGCTATTCTCATTAATTCGAAAGTGATTTGTCTTACTTGAGTTACAGAGCCTGGAGCAGATGTGATGTTTTCTGAGTATATTGTTTGTATGGAATCTATGATTAAAAATTCATATCTTCTATGTTCAAGTTCTAGTAAAACTTGCTCTAATCTAATCTCACTTAAAAGATATAGGCTATTTTGATTTGCATCTAAACGATTTGCTCTAAGTTTGATTTGTCCTGCTGATTCTTCTCCTGTTACATAGAGTACATTTTTATTTGTTGAGGCAATATTTGAGGCAACTTTTAGGAGTAGGGTAGATTTACCAACTCCAGGGCTTCCTCCTATAAGTGTTAGTGAGCCAGGAACTATTCCTCCACCTAAAACACCATCAAGTTCAATATCTAGTGAAGAAAATCTAAAAACTTCACTCTCTTGTAT
>JAGGWE010000011.1 GCA_021157665.1 Sulfurimonas sp. | reverse complement strand
TTTTATAAATTTTGATATATAAGAGGTATCATTTTTATTTCTATCTTTAAAAGCATCTTCACTACTTGCATCAAAACTCTGTTTTAGAAGTCGCCCCTGCTTTGCTT
Organism: Sulfurimonas sp.; assembly: GCA_021157665.1. Classification (GTDB taxonomy): domain Bacteria; phylum Campylobacterota; class Campylobacteria; order Campylobacterales; family Sulfurimonadaceae; genus Sulfurimonas. The sequence continues at coordinate 5,073 of JAGGWE010000011.1, read as the reverse complement.
TTTTAATATTTTTATATCCTTCAACCCTTAACTTAAACTCATGAAATTGCTCTTCACTCATATACTCAGCAGGTATTTTATTTCCCTTGTCTTGATTTTCCTTTGTAAAACACAATACTTTATTATTTAAAGAATCATCTAGTGAACGACTATATGGGAGGATATGGTCAACTTCTGTTGCATATGAGTCTTGTAAAACTATTGGGTCTATATATTTTCCACTATAAACACACTCTTTATTTTGTTCTTTCCAAAGTCTGAATTTTAAAAGCTCTTTTGCATTTGGCTCATGTCCTAAAATCTCTGTAGCATGAACTCTTGCTTCATCTTTTGCATCTTTAAATTTACCTTGTTCTTTTTCTATCTTTTTTCTATCATCATGTGATTTTTTAATATCTCTCGTAAACTCCACATGAATAGCATCTATCTCACCATATTTTCTAGCTATCGCATTATAAACAAGCCGCATCTGTGCGACAGCTCTTTTTACTACTGGATTTGTCATTTCTAAATTTTCTTGCTCACTTAAAGGTGGTAAAAGCAATGTTTTATCACCTTTAAAAATAGCTTTAAAATCATAACCAGCTTTTTCGCAAGCCTTATCATAATCATCTCCAAACTCTAAGAATGGAATTATATTTTTTATCGCCTTATTACTTAAATGTCCAAACTTAGAAAAAGACACCCTAACCAATGCTTCACAAATCTTTTGACTCTCAACTATTTTACTAAGTTCAAGTATTGATTTTTTATCATCTTTTTGAGTAGTTAAAACAGTGGTGATTGCATCCAATATATCACTATTGTTTTCTATTGTTTGCCAATACAAATTATCAATACCTTGAATAGCTTTTTTTATCTTTAAAAAAGCACTGAAATCTAAAAACTTAACCCCCTCTGGGTCTTTTACTTCACCAGTTTTATGGTCATAATATACTAAACCTTTTATATTCATACCTTTATACTGTGGGAATAGTTTTTTAAAAGATTTGTATGTAAACTTGGCAGTATCTTTAGCTTTATAAATGATTTGATGGATTTGTTCAAGTATTAACGGCATCTCTAAGCCATTTTCATCTATCACTCTTAAATTTTTTAGTTTTTGCAAGGCTCTAAACATCTCAAAAGTATAAGAACTTTTAGAAGCCCTTTTTTCATCAATTTCAAAAGGACAGTTTGCAACCATATCTTCAACAGATTTTAAAGCTCTTTGCTCAAACGCTATCTCTTTGTAAGTTTGTAACAGTTCATCATTTACAAACTTATTTCCAAACTCTTTTTGTTTTATAAAAATAATAGTTATTTCATCTATAAGCATAGCTCTTGAGATAGAATTTTCATAGTTTAGTTTACCTTCACTATCTTTACCATTTCGTTTTTTATTTTTTGTAGAAATATATTCACCTATAGTTTGATAAGTATTCTTTTGCAGTATCTCTTGATTTTGACTAATACCAAATAATACAGCCTTACCTTCACTATCGTTTGGTTCTTCACTTTTACGATTTGAAGAGTAACCTCTATGTTTTGCAAGATGAATCATAATTCTAGAAAGTTCTTGCTTATTTAGTTCTCTATAAAGTGCTTCTCTTCGTAATTCCCAAACATCTTTTTGGGCTTTGTTACCAATAAAAAGTTTTTCTAATTCAGATTTTGTAATAATATTATTTTGAAGTAATAATCTTTTGACAGCTCGTAGCTTTTGAGCCTTTCTTTTTGTAGTTCGTCTAGCACTTCTTGCTTCTCGTCTTGGAAGAGCCAAAGACTTTCCATCTTTTGGATGTTCTGCAATAGTAAATATTCTAACACCGCTATCAATAATATTACTGTTTTTAGAATTTTTATCATCTACATTTACTAAAGCCCAACCAATAGAAGTTATCCCTAAATCCAATCCTAAAACTATTTTTGACATTTTATTTCCTTTTAATAGAAACAATTATATCATAACGGTACTAGTTTATCCGAGTGAGAAACGAATGGGCTATAATAAACAGGTTGCGGTTCCTGTGCAAGGCTCTGACTTATAGTCATCCTCAAAAAAACCGTTTTCTTATTTAGCAATCCCAATCAAAATATTCCCAACAGCTAAGCCACCAAAAGTACCTATGAGATACCCCATTATCGCCATTAAAATTCCAACACTTACAAGTGATTTATTGTAAGCTGCTGCGAGGATTGGGGCTGAGGCTACTCCTCCTATGTTTGAGAGAGATGCAACAGCTATGGAGAACAAATCTAGTTTAAATATTTTTGCTCCTATGAGCATAATTACAGCATGGATAACTAAAATCATAAATCCAGCTAAAACATAAACTCCAACATCCAAAAAACTCTCAAAAACTGCTTTTGAACCGATAAGTGCGATGATGATATAAAGCATTGTAGTTGCTACTTCACTTGAACCATTCATCTCTTTTAACCTTGTAAAAGAGCCTAAAACCCCAAAAAATGAGGCTAATAAAACTATGGTTGTAGTGCTATTTAAAATCTCCACATGCCGAGCTATTAATTGAGAAAAAAGAGATACAAGAATGGCAAAAAATATCAAAAGCCAGTATTTTTTTGCTCCAATATTACAAGCACAACTTATCTCACTCAAATAAGCCATATTTTCATCACTAGAAGTAAAATGGTTAAATATTTTCGCAAATGGAACTAAAAATAGTAAAAGCATAACCCATAGAGTGTAGTTTACACTATCAACTATCAGAGCAAAGCCAAATGCCTCTTGAGAAACCCCAAGAGCAGAACCAACTGCTATCATATTTGCTGTTCCACCCATCCAACTACCTGCCAATGCACCAAAAGCTGAAGCCATATCACTGTTAAAATCAAACAAAATTGCTACAATTATAAATCCACATGCCAAGCTTATAATCGCTAAAATATAAGAGATAAGAAGTGATTTACCAAGTTTAAAAAAATGGGTAAAATCAACTTGTAAAAGCATAAGAAAAAGCATAGCTGGAAGTAGGTTTGTTTTAGTAAGTTTATAGATTGAGTTTATCTCATCATTGTACTCAAAAGCCCCCATAGAAGCTAAAAACATACTAAAAGCATATATCATTACAACTGCTGGAAGATACTTAAAAATTTTAAAGTTTGTTTTACTCTCTAAAGTGTTAAAAGCAGTAGCAATAAATGCTAAAGTAAAAAGATAAACAAGAGGATTACTTATCACAAGGGGCTACTTTAAAGCCTTTAATATTTGCTCGTAAATCTCTCATAAAATTCTCACCTGGGTCATGTTTTGTAGTTCTATAACCATCATCTAACTCTAACCAAAGTTTAGTTCCCTCGAAACATCTGTACTCATGATGTCCGACTACATATTCAATACTTGGAAACCTCTTCTTAAGATAATTTACTAGAAAAATATTTGCTAAAAGTTGCTCAATTGTCAAATCTTGTTTATACCCAGTGCCACCAACATTTTCAATCCCTATCGAGGTGTAATTTAAACCGATCACATGTCGAGCCATAAAATCAAGTGGCATCAACTGATGAATAGTACCATCTCGCTCAACCATAAAATGAGCAGAAACATTTAAAGCACTAGCCTTAGAAATATCTGGTCTATCAGTTGGCAAAGTTTGTGATTTAAATCGACTTAAAGAATCTTCAAAAGTTTCTACAGCAGTATAATGAATCAACACTATTTTAGGAGTGATTTTTATATCTTTTACCTCAAAACCATAATGATTTTTTATATACTCTTTTGTAAGTGCTATCCGTTTTTCACCAAAGTTTATCGGTGTTTGTTTTATCTCATAAGCTGTTAGTGTTAGACAAAATGTTAGTAAGATTAAAATTATTTTTTGCATAAAAGTTACCCTCTATTTTTTTTATAAGTGTACCATATCTTACAAGGAATTTATTATGAAAACACTATCTTTAACAATTATATTTTCCATACTTACAACAACTACTCTTTTTGGACTAACGCTAACTCCAAATACTCAAAATAATTCTCTAATCGTTTATAACTCAAATATCGGTTTAGTTCATGAAGTGCGAAAATTAAATCTAAAAACTGATGACAAAAAAATCATTTATGAAGGTGTTGCCTCAACTATCAACACTGATTCTGTAAATGTAGATTTACCCAATGGAATTACTCTTTTTTCTCAACAATACCGTTTTGATAAGCTGACACAAAAAAAACTTCTTGATGCACATATCGGTAAAAAAGTATCGGTGAGAGTTGAAGATAATGCAAAAAGTTTTAAAACTATCCAAGCAACACTTTTATCAAATGATGGGGCTAATGCAATAGTAAAAACAGATGATAAAATTATCATAACAGTTGAAAGTAAAAATATCATTTTTACAAGCATCCCAAGTGAGTTAATCACAAAACCATCTTTGGTTTGGAATGTATCAACTTCTACTGATATTGAATCAAAAATGAGTATAGATTATCTTATAAACAGAATCGGCTGGAAAAGTAACTACATACTAAATCTCAAAAAAGACAAGGCAAATTTAACTGGATGGATTACAATAGACAACCGTTCAGGAAAGGCTTTTAAAGATACAAACCTTCATGTTTTAGCTGGTGAAATAAACAGAGCAAGAGAGCCTAGAGTTGAATACAAAATGGCAAAGTCAAGAGTTATGAATTCAGAAGCAGTTGTAAATCATCAAGCACATGAGGGTTATCATTTTTACACTATTCCATTTAAAGTGACTTTAGCAAATAACGAAAAAACTCAAATAAAATTTATCAAAGAGAACAACTTAGATGTAAAAAGAAAATACTCTGCAACAATGCAAAACCCAAACTACTTAAGAGGGGAAATAAACCACGATGTAACTCAGCATATAACACTAAAAGGTTTTAAATATCCACTTCCAAAGGGTATAGTTAGAAGCTACTCAAAACTAAAAAATACAAATATTTTACTAGGCGAGAGTTTACTTAAACATACTCCAAAAGATACCCCAATCTCATTAAAAATAGGAAAAAACTTTGATGTAAAAGTTAAAGAAACCTTGCAAAAAAGAGATGATGGAAGATGGAATCTTGATATTGATTTAAGATATACTGTTAAAAACTCTTCTGATGAG
>JAGGWE010000222.1 GCA_021157665.1 Sulfurimonas sp. | reverse complement strand
TCTCTATTATCAATAATATATTTAGCAAAAAATTTGTTAATTGTTAGTTAAAAGTATTTTGAGATTTTATATATGTTCCACCTCGGGAGTAATTAGCTTAAGGCATACAGGAACCGATGGCTTGCCTTCGGCAGAGATATACAGAATAAAAGTATAAAGCGAAGGCAAGCCATCGCATCCATATTTTATATGAATCAGCCGTGGGATTAATCTCTCTATTATCAATAATATATTTAGCAAAAAATTTGTTAATTGTTAGTTAAAAGTATTTTGAGATTTTATATATGTTCCACCTCGGGAGAGGTGGAACTAGAAGAGTGTAAAAATAATCTGACTTTCAAAGAAAGTCAAGCTTTAGTGACCTCAGCGGTCCAAGCGAAGTAAAGAGATTACTCTCTTTACGGGACTATTAATGTAAATCTCTCCAAACTTGTTTTTTCCATAGAAGTGCAAAGATTGCGAAGATAACGATGTAAATCATTACATTTTTACCTATTGCTGCTCTTTCGTGACGCTTAGTATCACCAGCATCTTCTAAATACTCAATAACTTTTTCCATACTGTGTGCTGTAACACCAACACGAGGCATAGCAGTACCAGCTAGATGGTTTTGAGGATTTTCAACTAAAGTAGAGATAAAGTGCTCATTACGAGAACGGATATACATACTTAAATCTGGTGGTAATTTACCCATATAAGCTTTAAGTGAATCTTGATATTCCATAACTTTTATATCAAAAGCTAATCCATCTTTTTCATGTTTAAACTTAGGTTTTTCACCAATTTGAGTCCAGTTTTCATAACCAACAGCATGACATCTACCACAAGCATTTTCAAACGCCATTGTAGAAGTAACTTCTTCTGGTTTAACTGCTATAGACTGTAAGTAAGCTACCATATCAGCTATCTCTTGGTCTATATCTCCACCCATTCCGTAAAATGCTACCATTGGGTGCATTTGACCTTTTTCAGCATCAAACTTATGTTCAACATTAAGTGCATGTGCAGGATTTTTAATTAAATCAGCTAAAAATTTAGCATCATATAATGCACCAGCATTACTTAAATCTGGTGGATTAACACCATAACTTTGTGCAGACATAACTGCATCCATTGGAGCTGGCATACCAGCTGCTTTGATTGAGTGACAACCAGCACAACCAGCATTCATAACTAACTCTTTACCTGTTGCAGCGTCACCAGTTTTTGTAATAGCAGGTAAGTCTGCATACACAAACCCTTCACTCTCTACATGCTTATGCATTACACCATGAGCAAAAGGCTCAACAAGGTAGTAAGTTACAAGTGTAAAAAATACAACAACTGCTAATATTAATGGTTCTTTATTTTTCATATCTTTATCCTTATACCTTTTTTTCCATCGATGTGATGATTGGTAGTGCTAACCACATTACAACAAATAGTATTGCTGAAACAAGCCCGATTGTACTAAATATACCTTCTGGAGGTAATTTACCCATAGCTGTAAGAACTATCATATTTGCAAGCATTAACCAGAACCAAGTTTTAAACATAAAACCACGACGATTCGCAGCACATGTATTTGGACTTCTATCTAAGAATGGTAAAAGAACAAAAATAACCTGAGCAAATGCAAATAATACAAGACCTAAATCAATATTAAACGGACGAAGAATCTCATAAGACCATAAGAAATACCACTCAGGGTAAATATGGGCAGGAGTCGAAAGACCATCAGCTGGATCAAAGTTAACTGGATCCATTGCAAAACCATAGTTATAAAATACTAAATAGAAGAAGAAGATTAAGAAAACACCAACAACCATCATATCTTTAGACATAAAGTCATTTGCGAAACGCATAACTTTAGAACCAGCTTTATCACCATCTAAATATTTTTTAGCTTCAACATCAAAATCAAGCTCTTCACCATCTTGGTTATTAACATGTGGAATACGAAGTGCACCGAAGTGTAAACCGATAAGACCCATAATCGCTAATGGAATAAGAAGAACATGTAACATAAAGAAACGACCAAGGAAAGCTTGAGCAGGAACATAATCCCCACGAATCCACTCAACAAAACCGTCTGCATGTAATGAACCACCAGCAAATAAGTTAGTAATAACCATACCAGCCCAGTAAGACATTTGACCCCATGGTAACATGTATCCAGAGAATGCTTCTGCTGAAAATGCAACAAAAAGAAGCATACCAGAAATCCAAATTAACTCACGACCCTTCTTGTAAGAACCGTAGTAAATACCTGTAAACATGTGAATATAGATAATTAAGAAAACAACAGATGCCGCAACACCATGTACATGTCTCCATAACCAACCAAAATCAACTTCTCTCATAATAGTATAGTTAACACTATTGAACGCCTCTGCTGTAGTTGGTACATAGTACATTAATAAAAATATACCTGATACTACAAGCATCACGAAAGTGATTACAAGAACCATTCCCATTGCCCATAAAAAGTTAATATTTTTCGGAATCCAATACTCCGACATCATCACTTTTTCTAATTTTGTAACTGCTAAGCGTTGGTCTAACCAATCCTTAACACTAGTTGCTTTTGTAAAATGTGCCATTTATCCTCCCTTTATTTATAGCGTAATGCCAGTATCTTTCATAGCTTGCCACTCTGGACCAACTTCACCAAGAACTAATTTAGTTCCATCAATTCTAAATGGAGGAATATCGAAACCTCTTGGAGGTGGAACTAACTGAACCATACCAGATGCATCAAACTCACCACCATGACAAGCACATTTAAAGTCATTTGAATCTGGTCTAAAAGCTGGAATACAACCTAAGTGTGTACAAAGACCAATACACATCAAATAGTGAGAGCCATCAACTTCAACAAGTCTTTCAATATCTCTTGGATTTTGCTTCGCTTTTTCAAGCATTTCAGCAGATTGTTTTAAAACGAATATTGGCTTCCCTCTCCATTTTTCAGTAACCATAACATTCTCTTGGTATATACTCATATCAAGAGTTGTAAAACCAGCTGCCTTAACACTTGGAAGTGGATCCCAAGATTTTTTCATAGCAACTAGTGAACCTACTGCACCTACCGCTGCAACAGCACCAAATGCCATCCCCATAAAACCTCTACGGCTATTATTTTTCATTTTCGCTCACCTTGTGTGAATTTTAAAGGCTTATTATATACCAAAACTCTTTTAAGTAATTATAAATTTAAGTTTTCTTTTATAAATTCACTAATTTTGTTACGATTCTGGGCTATTTTTTGGTATTTGTGAGATGAAATCTTTTCTAAAACCGATAAAAGTTTATTTTTATCATAATTTTTAATTATAGGAACATCTAAATCCTTAAAAAGTTTTTGAAACTCAGTTGTATAATCTTCCCTTTGAATATAAATAGGACAACCACCACATGCCAAACTTTCTAAAACTGCTTGTGGTGAAGCTGTAATCAAAACTTTACTCGCTTTAATAGTTTGAGCATAATCTTCGAATTCATGATGATTTTTAAATTTTGTTTTCAACATATCTTCATAATCTAAAAAGTAATAAAAACCTAGTTGTAAATCTGCATTTAATCCATTTATAAAGTCTAAATTTTTCTCTAAATCTTTTTCATAATCATCATCACCAAAAAAGTAAGTTAGTTCTATTGTTTTTTGTGTTTGTTCGAAAAATTGTTCATCAATAGCAACCTCATCATTTTTTATATGGATAAACGAAGAAAAATATTGTTTCATATCTTCAAGCATGTTAGGATTAGCTTCCTCTGAATCAAAGATTAATTTATCTCCATGATTAGCAATTTGAGGAATATTTCTCACGACATCTATACCAACACTTTTTTCTACTCCAAAATCTTTTGCAATCTGAGCTATACGAAAATCTGAGCATAAAAGTGTAATATCTTCTTCCCCAAGTGAATTTAAAATAGCACATGCTCTTCTAAATCTATCTAAACCTATACGGTGCCCCGTGTGGGCGTAGTAGTATGTTTTACGACTCGTCATTTAGTGCCTCGCTGTATTGAACTTTTAGAAGTGCTAACAAATGGCACTTTCCACTTTGAATTCTTATCATCTGTTTCACTTACCGAAGCTAAAGCATCGGTTCCTTTTTTAAATTTCTCGGAAGCGATGATTTATCTTCGCTCTGGTGCTACTTATTCTTTTTTGCTATTCTTATATAAATATGAAGTATTTCTACTGCTGCTGGAGTTATTCCACTTATATTCATAGCAGCTTGAAGTGTGGGAGGGTTGTAAGTTTCTAATTTTTCAACAACCTCTTTAGATAATCCACTAACATTTTTAAAATCAAAACCTTCAGGGATAGAGATGCGAAGATACTTTTTCATTCGCTCTATCTCTAAACTTTGCTTATCAATATAACGAGCATATTTACCCTCAACTAAAATCTCATCTTTAATATACTCATCATAAATATCAAGTTCTGGAACAAGTTTTATCATCTTCGCCACATCAAATGATTTTCTAGCCACTAACTGTTGAGCAGTTGAAATATCTTTTATCGCTTGTTCATCCATCTCATCTAAAAATGCAATAAACTCTTTGTTAGGAGTAAATTTCGTTTCCTCTAAAAGTAAAGCACCCTCTTTTATCTGCTTATCTTTTAACTTAACACTTTCATAAAGCTTATCACTTATCAATCCCAGTTCATGCCCATATTTACTTAATCTTGTATCTGCTGATTCTTCACGAAGTAAAAGTCTGTACTCTGCCCTACTTGTAAACATTCTATAAGGTTCTTTTGTACCTTTAGTAACTAAGTCATCAATCAAAACACCAATATAAGCTTCATCTCTTCGTAAAATCAATGGTTCTTTGTTTTGTAAACTTAGTGTTGCATTTATACCAGCCATTAGACCTTGTGCTGCTGCTTCTTCATAACCTGTTGTTCCATTTATCTGACCAGCTAAATATAAACCTTTAATTTTTTTAGTTTCTAGTGAGTGTTTAAGTTCACGAGGATCAACAAAATCGTACTCTATCGCATAACCATAACGAACAATCTTTGCATTTTCCATACCTTTTACTGAGTGAATCATCTGTCGTTGAACCTCAGGAGGTAGAGATGTACTCAAACCGTTTATATAGCACT
>JAGGWE010000114.1 GCA_021157665.1 Sulfurimonas sp. | reverse complement strand
TTTTTTATCCCATCATCATTAAAACGAAAGTTTGGACAGGCACAAAGATAGCAGTTTAAACTTTCCATATCATGGCACTTTTTGTTATCTTTATACAGAGGACAAAAATCATTTTCATGCTTTACCATACTATCAAAATCAAAATACTCTATAATTTGTTCTGTGTTATAACCTTTGGCTACAAGTTTATCAACAATCTTTTTATGCTTTGTGGCATGTGCATCAAACCAAGAACTGTAACTCATAATTATGCCACCTTTTGCATATATAAATATTTTTGAAACTCAATAAATAAAGAACTAATAGTAGCAACTTCACCTAAAATCTCTTTTGCATCTTCAAGTGATTGGTATTTACTTTCAAGTAAGATAGGAAGTTTCTCTTGTGATAACTCATCAACTCCACTCTCTATATATTTACTTAAAACAAACTCTATAAATTCTGATTGTTTAGTGTTTAAAAGTGCAAAGATGCTTTTTCTAGCTTCATCAACTCTTAACTCTCTTGATATAGGTTTTATATCGCTATCAAAGACATACTCTAACACATCAAACAGGTCACTTTTATCGGCATTTATAAGCTTTTTAAGTGTGTTTAACTCATCTACTCCAAATCCAGCTTCATCTAACTTTTGTAGTAATATTTTTCTAGTTAGTGGCTTACTCCAAATCTCTCTCAACTCTTTTTCGTTAGTAAAAAACTTTGGAAGTTCTCCAAAAAGATTTTGTAAAAACTCTTCACTAGAGATTGGTTTTCCATCTACTCCCCAAAAAGAGGTGGCTACCATATGTTGAATCTCTCGCTCTTTTCCATCGCTAAGTTTTACTTTTATTTTTTGTGGTTTAGTAGTTAGAGTTTTTGGCTCTTTAGCTTCGCTTGGTATCTTTGGCTCTGCTTCTATAGGTTCACCGTCCCACTCTGGGTCTAAAAATCTCTCATAAGCATCTACAAAATCATAAATAGTAAAAAACTCCTTACCCTCAAAAAGTCGTGTTCCTCGCCCTACAATCTGCTTAAACTCGATTATTTGTTTTACAGGTCGCATTAAAACAATGTTACGGATATTTCTAGCATCTACTCCTGTTGAGAGTTTTTGAGAAGTTGTAAGTATGGTTGGGATTAGTTTTTCGTTGTCTTGAAACTCTCTTAAAAACTGCTCCCCGATTTCGCCATCGTTTGCTGTAACTCTTACACAATAGTTAATATCACTACTCTTTTTATATTGGTTCACCAAGTCACGGATTAAACTTGCATGAGATTGCGTGGCACAAAAGATGATAGTTTTTTCATCTTCTGAAGCATCATCCATAAAGATTTTAACTCTCTCTTTTTCCCTCTGTTTTATCTCTATGCTTCTATTAAAATCTTCCTCCTTATAAAGTTTCCCTTCCTCTATCTCGCCCTCTAAAATCTCATCATCATTTGTGTAAGTATAATCATCAAGAGTTGTTTTGATTCTCTTAACTTTAAATGGTGTTAAAAAACCGTCATTTATCCCATCTTTTAGTGAGTAGATATATAAAGGCTCTCCAAAGTAGGCATAAGTATCGACATTGTCTTTTCTTTTTGGAGTTGCGGTAAGTCCTAGTTGAAAAGCAGGTGAGAAGTACTCTAAAATCGCCCTCCAGTTCCCCTCATCATTTGCCCCACCACGATGGCACTCATCTATGATGATAAAATCAAAATAATCCTTAGGATATGCTCCAAAATAAGGCTCACTCTCTCCATCTTCATCAACCCCACTCATAAACGACTGAAATATAGTAAAAAAGATACTTCCATTTGTGGGAACTTTCTTACTTTTTTTTATCTCTTTAGGTTTAATCCTAACCATAGCATCTTCAGGAAATGCCCCAAATGAGTTAAAAGCTTGGTCTGCTAAGATGTTTCTATCGGCTAAAAACAAGATTCTAGGTCGTCTCTTTGCATCTCTTTTAAGTGTCCATCTAGTTTGAAATAGTTTCCAAGCTATCTGAAATGCTATCGCTGTTTTTCCTGTTCCTGTTGCGAGTGTTAAGAGTAAACGGGTTTGATTTTTAGCAACTGCTTCAAGAGTTTTTTTAACTGCTATCTCTTGGTAGTATCGAGGTTGCCAAGTTCCACTTTTGTTCTCAAATGGTATGGATGAAAATTTATCTCTCCACTCATCTATATCGCCATAAGTTTTTTCCCAAAGTTCATCAGGAGTTAAAAACCTCTCAACCAAACCCTCTTCGCCAGTTTTTAAGCAGATACTATAAAGCTCTTTTCCATTACTAGAATAGGTGGTATCAAGAGAGAGTTTTTGAGCATAAAGTTTAGCTTGAGCAACTCCCTCTCCAACCTCTAGTTCATCAGATTTCGCTTCTACAACTGCAAGTTTAACACCCTTATAAACTAAAATATAATCAGCGATAAGTGCCTTACTTCTACCCCCACCAGCTTGGATTCGCCCATCTGTGATACGACAAACATCTCTTTCACGAAGAACCTTAGAACCCTCAACAACTCCCCATCCACATGCCAAGAGTTGTGGGTCTATCAGTTCTGCTCTTGTTTCTGATTCATTCATCTTCGTTTCCTAGAATAATTATCAGTTGTCGATAATATGTCGACAACTGATAGTTTCTGATTTTCTTGATGGGGACAAGTTGTCCCTATGAAAGTTTTTAGTTTTTTATCTATCATATCAGTTCTCCATTAAAAGCTTTTTGAAGCATAGATTTTTTTAGTTCGTCTAGGTTTTTTAGTTTTTGGGTGTAGATGGATTCTAGTTTTTTTGTTCGTTCTTGGAGGGTGTTTAGTTTTTTTACTATTTTTTGTTGAGTTTGGAATGGTGGGAATGGAATTAAAAGGGATGATAATGAGCCTTGATTTAAACTTTTTATTCCTACTCCATTTCCACTTTTAACAAGTCTTTCTCTTGTTTTTTTTGTTTTTAAATAATGACATAAATATATAGGTAAAATTATTTTAGAATTTAATTTTATTCTAATCGTAAACCCTGAATGAATAGTTTTTTCAAGATTCTTATCTATTAAAATTGTTCTTCCTATTAATTTAGGATTTCCATTTGAGCGAACAGCTAAAATATCTCCAGATGATAAAAAATCTATATCATTTAGTTTTCTATCAATAAATACATATTCTAAATTTTCAGCAGGAGCAAAAAAACTATCTTTAAAGTTTTTAACCCCTAGAATTTGTGTTTTTGTTCCATTAGTGTTTTTACTAAATGTCATACCATTTCTAAAAGTAGCTATTTCCCCTAATTTCTTCTCTTCCCACCCTTCGTCTCTATTCTCAAAAACACTTTGCAGATAAGATTCAAAAAGTTCTTTAGTATTTTGCAGATTTAACTCAGCATCTTTTTTTGTTATATCTATGGCAGAAAAAACCTTGTCTAAAGTGGCTACTATCTGTTTTTGTTGTTGGAGTTCTAAAATAGGAAAAGGTTCTGATTTATAATCTTTAAAATAGATATGAGGGATAGTACTTCCATTTCTGTGTTTTTCAAAGTCAATACTGTATAAAAAATACTTTACAAAATCAATATTAAAACCATTATTAGGTATTAAATATTGCATAGTTCCAAGAATAGAAGATTGTTTTGGATGTTGAGAAATTCTTCCAATTCCTGCTCCATCTTTAATTATTGCTAAATACTCTTTTTCTTGATGAAAAAATGAAATATTTTTAGCAAATCCTTTTGCTCCAAACAGTGGATAATCTCCATCATCTTCTTGAACTTTATTTAGTGAAATATTTGAAGAGCCTTTAGTTACTGCATCTTCAAGAGTTCCATATTTCCACCCCTCTCTTAACTCACTACCCACGACTTTCACCTAAAAGTTTTTTTACATCTTCTAGCTCTTTTAAGTCTGTCTCTTTTGCATCTTCTAGTTTTCTTTTACTATCAAACTCTGCATAAATCTCTTTTATCTTCTTTTGCATTACGGCATGTGAGATTGTGCCGTTTCCTTGTAGGATTTTTTTATCGTTAAAGTCTAGCATTTTATCTACATTTGCTTTCCAAAAATCCATAGTTATATCTTGTTTGTTTTTTACTCTTAACTCTGCTGTTTCTAAAAATATAACTACTAAACGGTTAAGAGTATCTATCTCATCTTCGTTTAGATAATTCTTTGCTATGGTTATATCTTGCTTACGAACTATAGAACCTTTAAAAGATGTTAGTGCCATATTTGGTTCATCTTTGTTGGCTCTTGAGAGTATCAACTCCGTAGCTGTTTTATCTGTTACTGCATATATGAGTTTATTTTGAGTTTGGGCGAAAAACATCTGAGTATTTTTATCTGTTTTGTCATAGTCGCTACTGAGAGTAAACAGTTCTCGCACTTTTTGATAAAATCTCTTTTCAGATGCACGAATATCACGGATTCGCTCTAAGAACTCATCAAAATAATCAGCTCGTCCATCAGGATTTTTAAGCCTCTCATCATCCATCACAAAACCCTTAACCATATACTCGCTAAGATTTGTATTTGCCCAGATTCTAAACTGTGTTCCT
>JAGGWE010000102.1 GCA_021157665.1 Sulfurimonas sp. | reverse complement strand
TTTTCTGAACCAGTATGAGTTTTAGCTTTAGCTATTAGCTCTTGGATACCATCCCATGTGTCAGCAGCACCATCTTGGAAATAGATAGAGTGAACACCATTTTTACCAATTTTTTCTCTTGTTTTAGCATTTTCACCAGCAGAGGTAATAACACCATCTAAGCCATTAATAGAATCATAGTCTAACATAAGACCAGTAGCAATAATCATTTGATCATAAGATACTTCTTCCTTACCATCAACTGTAACTTTGTTATTTTCTGGATCAAAAGATGTAACAGCACCTTTAATCAGTTTAACACCACTAGGTACTTTGTCATCTCTCTTGTATTGAACTTCACTTACATCCCAGATACCACCACCAACAAGTGTTTGTCCTGGTTGGTAAGATACAGATAATGGATCAGGCTCAATTACTGTAATCTCTAAGTTTGATGCTGTGTTCATAAGACGAGCAGCAGTACTCATTCCAGCTAAACCACCACCAACGATAACAATCTTACCTTTTACGCTAGATGCATTAATAGATGAGGCACCAACCGTAGCACTTGCAAGAATCGATGCAGCCATTGGAGAAATTGTTAAATATTTCATCGCATCACGACGAGACATAATTTCAGGATGTTTATCAACTTCAGCTAGAATTTCTTCTAAGATTTCATTTTTCTTCATTCATTTTCCCTTTTTTTTAGATAAAGTAATTAATTTTACTAACTAAAACCTTAAGATTAGTTTTATAGGTTGATTTTTTTAAAAGAATGTTCTAAAAGTACACACTGTAGGGCTTTTGAGAAGTTTAGATTATGTTTGTTATAAGTAGTTCTTAACTATTGAATTGTAGAATAATATTGAAGATTTATTTAAAGAACCCAAAAGAGTTCTTTAAATTTTTTTTAGTATCTATATCTGAAATAAATACGAAGATCTTGTGCTTTTTCAACAGGATCCATTCCCATTGCTGTAGCTTCGCTCATAGACATTGGTGTTCCTCCGTCTCCAAAGAAAGCATTTGAACCAGTATAGTCATATTTAATATATGTATATCTAATTTGCATACTAAAAGCATCATCTATGATAGGTTGAGTCCAGTATGCTTCATAAGCATCACCACGAGCAGCTAGTTTAGAGCCAATCATAGTATCTTCACCATATGTAAATGCTCTCCAGTATTTAGAACCATGGTTGTATTCTAGTCCAAATCTACCACCTGTTAAGTTTGGTGTTTGAAGACCTAACCAGTAAGATGTACCTGATTGTTTTTCATCACTTCCTAACATTGCACCTGGAGCCATACCACTTGCAAGTACACCTGCACTTCTTTCAACTTCATCAGGTCTACTTTGAGACCATGCATAAGAAGCAAACAAAATAGTTTCATCTAGGAAATCATTAATCTCATCACCAATACCATCAACTTTAAAAGATATACCTGCCCCATCCATATCGCCAGTATTTTGCATTGTATATACAGCATCAGTTGGGTTTGGACCAGTTTGATCTGACCATACCATACCAGGAACATTATATCCACGATAATATTTAGTCATTATAGAGTATTGACCATCATCATAAGGCTTAAAGATAAGACCTAACATATCTACATTATCAAGGTTGTCACCATCTTCAGCATAATCCAAACCCTCTTGATTAAATCTTGCATTGGCATTAGTTAAACCTCTACCTATACAAAGTTTTGCCAACATACCTGGTACATATTTATCAAGTTTTACACCAATCGATGCACCATCAAACTCCATGTTAATTAAATGACCCATTGGTGATTTTGCTTTATCATCATCTCTTAGATTAACTAAGAAACCATTAGTTGCTGGACGGCGACCAACACTAATAGTTAAAGGGAAATCCCCAAGTGTTGGAGTCCATAACCAGTAAGCTTCTCTAACTTTTAGAGAGTCATTGGTTAAGTTTTCATTAGTAACCCAGTCAAATGTATCAAATCCATGTTCTGAACCTCTTTGTAATGCATTACTTGCCCCAAATGCTTTGTGATAACTTAGTTGACCTTTAAATGTCATTGTATCTGTTGGAGCGTATCCCATTCCTAGCCATAGTCTATTTGAATATAAACCATCATTTTTATATTTTTTACCACTTGCTGTTGTGTATTGGATATTATCATAAGATGTTCTAAAATCTACATTGAATTTAAGGTTGTCTTTTGCAGCTAAGGCATTAACTTTGGATAGCTTTTTAGTTTGTTTAGCTTGTTTCTTTTCTATTTTATCTACTTTTGTAACTAAAGCTTCTATATCAACTCCATTATTATTTATTGTTGCAGCCGGAGTTGATTGTGTTTTTTCTAGTTCTGCTACTTTATTCATTAATGCTCTAACTTGTTCTTGTAGAATTTCTACATCAGTTTGAGCATAAAGAGTTGTGCTTAAAAAAGCAACTGTTGATAAGGTAATTATCTTATTCATTTTCATTTGTTTCCCCTTTTGTTATTAAACTTTATCAATCTTAGCAGATAAAATAGGAAAAACAATAAAATCTTATATAAAAAAATGTAATACTTGAAAGATTTGTAACAAATTGTGTATTGATTTTAAGATATAAGATTTTATTATATTAGTATGTTAATTTTAGCTTATAGCATGTATAAAAAAATATTATATAGAAAGTTGATTGGGAGTTATATTTAAAGTAAGTGTAACTTATACCAAGAGGTATAAGTTATGAAAAAGATTAGTATCTGTAAGTAACAGCAAATCTAAGGTTTTGAGCTACAATATCAGCTTCGGTAGGAGTTACCCAACCAGCACAGTTGATATTTGGAGTGTAGTCATGTTGAACATATGTATATCTGATTTGTGAAGGTAAGTATTTTACACCAAACAGATCAAAATTCCAGTATGCTTCATAAGCATCACCACGAACAGCTATTTTAGAACCGATTGCAGTATCTTCAGCCCAAGTCATAGGTGTCCAGTATTGAGAACCATGGTTATACTCAAAACCAAATCTACCCTTATCTGTTAAACCATCAGGAATAATTACACCTAACCAGATAGATTGACCACTTTTGCTTCCACCATCAGAAGAACCCATTAAAGTGTGTCCAGATTTTGCATTATAGTTCGTATATGCACCAGAAACAAAAACAGTAGTGTCATCAAGGAAATCATTTATCTCATCGCCAATACCATCTATTTTTAAAGATAAAGAAGCTAAGTCAGCAACACCAGCTGCACCTTTTTTACCGTTAAATGGTGCAGTTCCTATTTCACCTCCATCTTTCCAAGCTTGGTAAGCAGCGGCATCAGCTGTACTTAAACCTTTTGTATCAAAGATATGAGCATATTGATACATTAATTGGTATTGACCATCATTATAAGCATCACCAAGTATTAAAGCGAAATCTACATTTTCATCTTCAAGATCTGAATCTTCTTTTGCATAAGGACCCCATGGAGTTTGGTCAGCACCTGCACTATAAACATTATTTGTTTCGCCACTATGAGCTCTACCATATACTAGTTTAGTATAAGCACCAGTTACATAGTCGTCTAGGTTAAATTGAAGCATAAGAGCATCAACTTCCATATTTGTAATATGACCTGCTGGAGAACCTGCAGTTGGCTCATTTTCTCTATAGTTTGCTAAGAAACCATTTGTAGCAGGTCTTCTACCAATACTTAAACTTACAGGTACATCACCAACATCTTGTGTATAAACAAAGTAAGCTTCTTTTACTCTCATAACTGTATCAGATGGTTTTGATGAACCAGACCAATTTTTTAATGGTGCATCATCAACATAAAGATGAGAACCCCAAGTTGAATAAATAGCTAATTTACCAGAAAAAATTAAGCCATCCATTGGTGAAGCAGCCATTTTTAAATACAATCTACTTGTAAGTAATGAATTGTTACTAGCATGTAAATCATTTAACTTATCTTCATAGTCAAGCATCTCAACAGTATTTCTAAAGTCTAAACTAAATTTAATATTATCTTTAGCTGCCATTTTTTTAACAGCAGAGATATTTTTAGTATGTTTTGCTTGTTTCTTTTCAATTTTAGCAAGTTTCTTTTTAAGTAATTCTATCTCAGGATTTTTAGCATTAGGAGTTGTAACTACTACACCAGTTTGCATATTTTCCATCTTAGATGTTAAAACATCAATCTTTTTTTGTTGAGCTAATTCTCTTTTTTCCATCTGCTCCATTTTTTCCATTAAGGCAGCAAATTTTGTTTCCATCGTACTACTTGCAAAGGCTGCAGTGCTTAAAAAAGCTACAGCTGAAAGTGCAATTATTCTTTTCATTTTATCCCCTTATAATAATAATTGCAAATTATATCAAAAAAAGCATTAAATACAAAATATGGATGCGATGGCTTGCCTTCGCCTTGTGCTTTTGTTCTGTATATCTCTGTCAAACTATGGATGCGATGGCTTGCCTTCGCCTTGTGCTTCTGTTGTATCAATTTCTGCCGAAGGCAAGCCATCGGTTCCTGTTTGGATAGGTACTTATAATTAGTAAATCTTATTTATCAAAAGTTGTGCTGAGATTTTATTGTTCCATTCATTTTTTGCCACAGTATAGCTACAGCTGATTTTTCTATTCTTTGGCATTTCAAAAACTGTTTTAAAGGCGATTAATTCAAGGGTTTTTATTTCATGTTTGTTTTGTCTAATCTCAATTCTAGAGTGAGATTTATCTTTACCCATAAGTTTAATGCTTACAACTTCTGCATCTTGAATTAAAAATCTAGGGCGATGATTTGCTTCCCCATAAGGTTCAAACTGTTCAAGAATATTTAGTAACTCTAAGTCTATATCATCAGTATTTAATATGCCAGTTATATCCTCTTTTGGTAAAAAGTCATCTTTGTGAAGTTTTGAAGCTGTTTTATTTATGGCATGTGTGAACTCTTCTATATTTTCCTCTAAAAGTCCTAAACCTGCTGCCATTTTATGTCCACCAAATTTAGTTAACAAGTGTTCATTAGCTTTAATAAGCTTATAAATGCTAACTTCGCCGATACTTCTAGCACTACCTTTAGCTACTCCATCTTTTATACTTAGAACTATCGCAGGTTTTCCAAAATGCTCAACTAATCTAGCTGCGACTATCCCAACAACACCCTCATGCCAATCTTCACCGGCAACTACAATAATATCATCATCAGGATTCCCACATGCCAAAGCTTCTTTGGTCGTCTCTGCTTCAGTCTCTTTTCTTAAGTCATTTAGTTGCCCTAAAATTTCAAACTGTTTAAATGCGGCATGTGGATTTAGTGCTGTAAAAAACTCTAAGGCAATACTTGCATCTTCAAGTCGTCCAGCTGAATTTATACGAGGAGCAATTTGAAATGCAATATCTTCTGAAGAGATAGATGATTTAGCTAAAAAATCTCTTAT
>JAGGWE010000013.1 GCA_021157665.1 Sulfurimonas sp. | reverse complement strand
TCTAAATCTATCCGTGTTCTACCTATCTAATAGTCCGAAAAGGAACAAAGTCCCTTTTCTTCGCTTGGGCCGCTGAGACCACTAAAGCTAGACACTCTTTTGAGTGTCAGAATTTATAAGATTATTTCATTGGTAAATTAGGTATAATTCCATTATGTATAAACTCCAAGAATATTTAGATTCTCACGAAATTAGTGAGATACACCCTTCCGAAATAGCAAAAATTTTAAAGAAGTTAGACGATAATGCATTTTCTGATGCCTTAAAACTTGTACCAAAAGATTTACTTGGTGATGTCGCTCTTGCTCTTCCAGATAGACTTTTTGATGATGTTGTAGAAAATCTTAGTGTAGATGAACTCTCACATGCCGTAAGTGAACTTGAATCTGATGATCAAGCTGATTTTATGCAAGAACTTGAAGAGATTGATGAAACAAAAGCTTCTGAAGTTTTTGATTCACTTCATGAAGACGATAAGCAAGAGATTAATCAACTTAAAAAATATGAAGAGGATGAAGCTGGTTCATACATGCAGTTAGAGATTTTTACTGCATATAAATATGAGATAGTTCAAGATGTTATTAAGAGATTCGCTCATCTTAGAAAAGAGAATGAGATTGAAAATATCCAAAATCTTTTTATAACAAATATGGATAATAAACTTAAATATGCTGTTGGTTTAGATGATTTGCTTATTTTTGATTTTTCAAAAACTATTTTGGAAAATATTGAAGCTAGTGAAGATAGTTTTGAGCCTATAAAAGCACAAGATAGAGAGGATATAAAAGAGGTTGTTCATACTTTTGAAGAGTATGATTTATCTGTTTTAGCGGTTGTAAATGATTATGGTGTCTTACTTGGGCGTATCACTTCTGATGATATTTATGATGTTATCCAAGATGGTGCAACTGAACAGATGTATAACCTTGCTGGTGTTGATGATGAGGCTGAGGAAGATGATGAGATTGTTAAAGCTGCTCAAAAAAGAGCGACTTGGCTAGGATTAAATCTTTTTACTGCTATTGCGGCATCTTTTGTTATTGCACTTTTTGCCGATACACTAGAGAGTATGGTAGCTTTGGCAATCTTAATGCCTATAGTTGCTTCAATGGGTGGAAATGCAGGAACTCAAACTCTTACAGTTGTTGTAAGACAGTTGGCACTTGGGGATATTTCTCAAGGTGATGCAATGAGGATTATAAAAAAAGAGGTTTTAATCTCTTTAGGAAATGGACTATTATTCGCTATAATCATGGGAATTATTGCTCATTTTTGGTTTGGTATTGAACTTTTAGGTATTGTAATCGCTTTGAGTATGGTTATTAATCTTCTCTTTGCTGGTTTTTTTGGTGCTGCTGTGCCATTGTTTTTGAAAAAGTTGGATGTTGATCCAGCTATTGGTAGTACGGTGATTTTAACTACCGTTACTGATATTGTGGGGTTCTTTAGTTTTCTAGGGCTAGCAACGTATATTTTACTTTAAGGATTTTGTAAAACTTGGATTTATTAATAATATTTTTTGTACTTTCGGTTGGAGTTTCATTTATATGCTCCATTTTAGAGTCAGTACTTTTATCTGTAAACATGTCGTATGTTGCAGTGCTTGAAAAAGAGAGACCTACCGTTGGTAAACTTCTTCGTCTTCATAAAGAGAACATAAACAAATCAATCGCTTCTATTTTGATACTAAATACTATAGCAAATACTTTAGGTGCAGCAGCAGTTGGTGCTCAGGCATCTATAATTTTTGGAAATGATGCTGTTGTTTATGTTTCTATCGTTTTAACATTTGCTATTTTATTTTTAAGCGAGATTATCCCTAAAACTATTGGTGCAATTCATTGGAAAACTCTTGCCCCAATTGCTGCACATGTAATTAGATTGTTTATTTGGATTACTTATCCAATAATTTTAAGCACTTTATTTGTAACAAACCGTATCTCAAATGGTAAGGAGGATGCTAACTCACTTACAAAAGAGGAACTTTTAGAGTCTATGCTTTTGAGTGAAGATGAGGGTGTGATTGATGAGAAAGAGTCTGATGTAATTGAAAATATTTTAAATCTTGATAACATCAAAGTTAGTGAAGTTTTAACTCCAAGATCTGTTGTTTTTGCTCTTGATGAGAGTATGAGTATTCAAGAGGTTATAGATACACAACCTGCAATTTTTAAGTTTTCTCGTATTCCTATATATAAAAATTCTATAGAAGAGGTTATTGGGATAGTTCTTACTAAAAGAATTTTTCAACAAGCTCTTGCAGATGGAAGCGTAACAATTGGTTCTATTAAAAAAGATATAATCTCTTTAAATGAAAATATTCCAGTTTCAAAAGCACTTGATATGTTTATTGCTAAAAAAGAGCATATGTTTTTAGTTATTGACAACTATGATCAAACTGATGGAATTATCACTTTAGAAGATTGTGTTGAGACTATTTTAGGTGTTGAGATTGTTGATGAGAGTGATACAACCATAGATATGAGAGAGTTAGCTAAAAGTAAAATGAAAGCAAAAAGAAAAGAGAAAGAAAATAGTGAAAAGAGAGATAGCTTAAGCTAAAACTTCTCTCATATCAATACTTTCACATAACTCAGCTGCTAGTTTATCCATAAGATTAAACAAAGAGTTAGAAGCATCTTCTGCCTCTTTAAATTTTTACTCTTTTGAGAATTAAACTTTATGAAAAGTTGTCTGATTTTCTTGGGGTATTATAGTTTAATACAACTTGGTTCTAGTCAAAAAGTATTTTAAAAATTACATTCCTGGTATTCTTGGGATTTTTCCAAGTTTTGAGTAACGACAATAAATACCCCATCCTTTTTTAAGCCAGTGACCAAAAATAGGCATCGGAATCATAAAAGCTTTTTTATCATCTCTATAAACAAAAGAAGCACCATTTCCACTATCCATAACACATAAAATATTTATATGTTCATGATAACCTTTAAATGATATTCCACCATT
Organism: Sulfurimonas sp.; assembly: GCA_021157665.1. Taxonomy (GTDB): domain Bacteria; phylum Campylobacterota; class Campylobacteria; order Campylobacterales; family Sulfurimonadaceae; genus Sulfurimonas. Next base: position 5,778 of record JAGGWE010000013.1, on the reverse strand, counting down.
GTCTTTTTCCACTATATTGTGAGCGACATTTCTAGCCATAACTTCTGCTATGTGACCCTGTTTTGCTCTCCACTCGTAACCCTCTAATGCAGCAGTATCTCCAATAGCATAAATATTATGAGGTCTGTTCATATCCTCGCCATCACAAAAAGTGTCCATATGTGAAAATTCAACAGCACAATGGTCATCGATTTTTATAAATCCAGCTTCATTTAATGGTAAATCAGAGTTTTTGATAACATCATGTCCATCACCAGCAGCAATAAACATCGTAAAGTCAGACTCTAATTTTGAGTCATCTTCAAAAATAATTCCATCCTCTTCAAAGGCTTTTATCTTTTTTCCAAAATGTTGATTTATGTCAAGCATTCCAAAGAAAGTATCCATCATTTTTAAAGCTTTTGGACCCATTCTTTTTCCTGGTTCAGCCATTGGTGCAAAAAATGTTAGTTCATAGTTTTTTCTAATACCTTTTTTCTTAAGTAGGTTATGGACATTAAAAAGTAACTCAAAGCCTGGTCCACCACGAACAGCAGAAGAATCTTTTGGATTTCCACCAAAACCAAAGCAGATTTTACCACTTCCTTTTGCAACTATTTCATCAACTTTATCACGAAGAAGAAGAGATTGTTCTGGTGCTCCACAAATAGAGAGAGTGTTTTCTATCCCTTTATGTTTCATTTTTGATGCACCCATAGCGATGATAAGATGGTCATATTCATCTAAAATAGTTCCACTTTTAAGTGTTACCTGTCCCTCTTTTGCAGAGATTTTTGTAACTCCATCTAAAATCAGGTTAAATCCATGAGCCTTTTGTAACTCTTTTAAATCTACACAAACATCACTAAATTCACTCTCTCTAGTTGGTACCCAAATTGATGTAGGATAGATATAAAAATAATCTCTATCACTTACTAGCGTAATATGATAATCCTCTTTTTTTAAAAATATTGCAGCTTCAACACCTGCAAATCCACCACCAAGAATAAGTACTTTCTTCATATAATAAATCCTCTAATAATAAGTTTAAATAATAAGAAATATTACAATAAATGATGTTAAAACTATATTAAGCTAGTTAGTTTTATCGTCATTTTTTTCTTTTATTTATAAAGTAAACTGAAATAATACTAATAGAACCACCAACTAAAATATGTAACTCAATAGCTTCATCTAAAATCAAGTAAGCACTTAAAAGAGCAAAAAGGGGAACTAAAAACATAAAAGAACTTGTCTTCTCACTTCCTAGTTTACCACTTGCCATGAAAAAGATTGTTGTTGCGATGGTTTGTCCAAATACTGCTAGATATATTAAGGCTATCCAAAATTTTAAGTCTTGCTCAAACACGATTAATAAATCAGAATCAAAAGAGTAGATAAAAGTCATAACTGTTGCGATAAGGGAGATTACAAAACTATAATGAATGGGATGAATATGTTTTTGAGAATGTTGAGAGAGTAGAGTAACTCCAGCCCAGATAATCGCACATGCCAAGAAGTAGCCGTTTGAGCCATTTAAAAACAAAGACAAATCGTTTAGTTGAAGCATGATTACACCAGCAATTACCCCTATGCTCAATCCAAAATATTGAAGATTTTGAAGCCTTCTTTTAAAGATAAATGCAACAAGTAAGAATGTCATAACAGGACTTAGTGTTGTAATGATAACTCCACCAGAACCTGCTTGTCCGTATTTTATTCCAAAAAAAGATGAAACCATAAAGGCTATGTTTAAAATTGAACTTCCAAGAATATATTTTAGGTTTGATTTGTTTAGTTCTAGGGGTACTTTTAAAAAATATAAAATTGGTAAAAAAGATATGCTCATAATAAAAAATCTCCAAAAAACTATTGTTTCCATAGGTAATTCAACTGTAAGTATTTTTAAGGCTGTCCAACCACCACCCCAAAGGAACATTGCTAAGATTAGAAGATATGTAAAATAGCTATTTTTCATCAAAGTAAATGTTTTTTTGTCCAAACTGAGAGTACATACAATCCCCAAATATGCTGTTTAAATCCACCCTGAGAAGCTGATGAGATATACTCATTTAACTCTTTAGTTTTAAACATTCCAGTTTGAGAATTTACCTCTTTTATAAGTGAGAGTTTATCCCCACTTATAAGATACTCCATGTAAGGATTTGAGAAACCTTTTTTCTTTCTGTTTATGATTTTTTCACCCAAATAAGGCTTAATAATCTGCTTTAAAAGTGACTTTGTAACTCCATCTTCATATCTTAATCGTGGAGCGATAGAAAAAATCCCACATGCTAATTTATGGTCTAAAAAAGGTGTACGAGATTCAATAGTATGAGCCATACTTACACGATCAAGTTTAGTTAAAAAGTGTTCAGCTTGAAAAAGGTTTAAATCAATATAGCTATACCAAATAGATTCATCCACATGCCGAGAGTTTTCAAATCTATCTCGATATGGTTTTAGATATTTTAGTGCTTGATTGTCTTTTACATTTCTTTTCATCAAGTTGTTTTTTTGTAAATCTGTAAAGTTTTCCCCAGAAGTACGAAAGAGTAGGGTGTCGTTAAAAATCCGTTTGTAGTGTTCCCACTCTCTGTTTTGAGAGTAATTAGCTTTGAAGTAATTTTTTAACCAGTTTTTGTGTTTTAATTTTGATGCCTCTTGTATATCTAAATATTCAAAGTATTGACGATAACCTAAAAAAAGTTCATCACTTCCCTCACCACTTAACACAACTTTGTAGCCATCTTTTGCTATATTTTCAAAGAGTAGATAAAGAGGAATAGAAGCAGGGTCGTTAAGTGGTTCATCTAAGGTATCAAGAACTTTATCACTCGCTTCTAAGAAATCATTTTGATTTATGATTATCTCTTTATTTTTAAGTCCCAATATTTTAGCACTCTCTCTTGCATTTTCTCTCTCATCATATTTTGAATACCCATTGTAGCCGATAGTGTAAGTTTGAAGATTTACACCTTGCCTCTTGGCATGTGCGTTTATAGTCGCACTGTCAATCCCACCAGAGAGAAGTGAAGCCATAGGTACATCAGCATTTAATCTTAAGTTGATAGACTCTTCTAAAAGTTTTTTTAAAGTAAAAATAGCCTCATCTTTTGAGGTTATGAGGTTTGGTTTAGTATCTAGTAAGTCAAAATATCTTTTAACTTCCACATTTCCATCTTTAAAAGTCAAATATTCCCCACATGCCAACTTCTTAATCCCATCAAAAAAAGTATGAGGTGGGGTTGGTGCTAAGAATGATAAGTAACTCATTAAAGCATCTTCATTCATCTTTGTTTTAGTTAAAAATGGAGTAAGTGCTTTTATCTCAGAAGCAAATACAAAACTTTTTCCATCGAGATAAAAAAGAGGCTTTTTCCCAAGTCTGTCACGAAAAAGATAAAGTGTGTCCTTGTCTAGTAAGGCGATAGCAAACATCCCACGAAGATGATTTACAAAATCAACTCCCCATTTTAGGTAAGAGGCGATGATAACTTCACTATCAGAATCTGTTTTAAACTCAAATTCTTTTGACAAGGTAACTCGTAACTCTTTAAAATTATAAATTTCCCCATTAAAAGAGAGTGAGATATTTTCATGTTTAAAAGGTTGGTTGGCATGTGGAGAAGTATCTTGGATACTTAGTCTATGATGAGCAAAGAAAAGATTTTTCTCTTGGATTATCCCACAGTTATCTCGTCCACGATGTGAAAGTTTAGCTAAGGCATATTTTGCTTGGCTTTCATCATATTCACCGATAATTCCGAAAATGCTACACATTATTTAAAAAATCCTACTGTAATATCACCATCCATATAATCATCTCTAATCTCAACTCTTTTAACATTTAACTCTTTAGCTATTTTTTTTATTTGGCATGTGGAGAAGTAGTTGTAGGTTTCACTTTCCTCTTTTCCATGTAAAATATTGAAAATAAAACCATTCCCACATGCCGAGAAACAGTTTCTTATAAAAAGGTAGGTCTCAAACCTATTAAGAACATTCATCGCACCACTACAAATATAATACTCGGCATGTGGGATTTTATCTTTTGTGATGTCGGCTATGATTATCTCTTGGGCTGTGTTATTTGAGGCGATGGAATACATGTCTATGAGGGAATCTATGCCGATATATTTTTTTGGTTCTCTCTTTTTCTTTTGTGAATATATATAAAAGTCTCCAAAGCCACATCCTGCATCAGCTAGTGAATTTATCTTTTTTGGAAGCATATCAAGAATAACATCAAAACGAATCTCTTGAGTCTCTTTTGATGTCCAATTTACACCTTTTGCAGTTGTACCATGCATCTCTATTGCTGATGTATAAAATTTTTCACTATCGATGCGTGGCATATGACTCCTTTTAATTTTTGTATTATATAATACTTCTAATAAAAGGTTGCAGATATGAGGATAGCAGTAATAGGTTTAGGTGGTGTTGGTGGTTATATAGCTGCTTCTTTTGTAAAAGCTGGGCTTGATGTGATTGGTTTTGGACGAGGTGAGCATCTTAAAACCATCCAAAGAGATGGAATTAAAATCATAGAAGATAATGATTGTTGGAGTGCAAAACTAGATGCTAGAGAGTTAGAAAATTTAGATGGTTTTTTTGAGGGTTATTTTGATGTAGTGCTGTTTTGTGTAAAGAGTTATGATTTGAAAAATTCATATGAGCATATTAAATCTCATCTGAATGAAAAAACTATCATGCTAAGTTTTTCTAATGGTGTATCAAATGGGGATACTCTGCGAGAACTCTCAAACTCTGTCGTTCTTGATGGTTGTATGTATATCCTTTCTCATATAGAAGAGAGTGGGGTGATAAGAAAAAAAGGTAAAGTTTTTGCGGCTATTTTTGGTGGTGATGAAAAAGCAACTCAAACTTTATCAGAGATTTTTGAAAAAGCTAATTTACGATATAAAACCCCACGAGATATAAAAACTGCTATTTGGAAAAAGTATATATTTATCTCTGCTTTTGCGACTGCAACTTCATACTATGATAAATCTATAGGCTATGTTTATGAACACCATAGAGATGAGGTTGAGACTCTTTTAAATGAGATTTCAGAGTTTGCACAGACACAAGGTATAGAGATTAAAGATGAGGTTCAAAAAGCATTACAAACAGCTTCAAAAGTTCCATACGATTCATCAACATCAATGCACTTAGACTTTCAAAATAATAAAAGAGTGGAGTTGGAGAGTTTGAGTGGATATGTAAAAACACCTCTTATGCAAAAAATGTATAAGGCTTTAAAGCAAAGAGTTTAACTGTTATTTGAGAATATCAATCTCTATTCTACGATTTATAGCACGATTTTCTGGGGTATCGTTATCAACAAGGGGATTTTTTGAACCCATACCTATTGCAGTTAGTCTTAACTCTCTAATACCACGATTTGTGAGGGCTTTTTAAATTGCATTTGCACGATTTTTAGAAAGAATTTTATTATTACTTCCTAAGTTGTCAGTATAGCTATAAATAACTAATTGATACTTTTTATTTTCTTTAAGAAGTTGGGCAAGTTCGTCTATCTTTTTTAAACTTTTAGATAAAATAGTAGATTTTGAAACTTCAAAACCTATATCTAAAATTGTGGCTCGTAGAGGTTCTTTTATTTGATTAACTTCTTTATACTCCTCTTCATATTTTTCATTTTCTATTTCATTTATTGTTGGTTTAATATCAACGATAGTATCCATTTTTTCTACTGAAATAGGCAAGATAAAAGGAAAGTTTTTCTCATTTATCTCTATGGCATTAAGCGAGTATATTATAAAAGGTATAATT
>JAGGWE010000019.1 GCA_021157665.1 Sulfurimonas sp. | reverse complement strand
CTTTTTAGATGTTTATTTATAGTTAGTTTTAACTACATTTATATATAATTTCATTAATTAAATAGATTAGGACAAATAGATGAGAATAATATTACTAGGTGCTCCTGGTGCTGGAAAAGGTACTCAGGCTCAATTTTTAACAAAAAAATATAACATTCCTCAAATCTCTACAGGTGATATGTTAAGAGCAGCTATCAAAGCTGGAACTGAGATGGGTAAAATGGCTAAAGCGGCTATGGATGCTGGTCAGCTTGTAACTGATGAGATTATTATCGGTTTAGTAAAAGATAGAATTGCTGAAGATGATTGTAAAAATGGTTATCTTTTAGATGGTTTTCCTCGTACTCTTCCTCAAGCAGATTCAGTTACAAATGCAGGTATCTTGATTGATGCAGTGATAGAGATTGATGTTCCTGATTCTGAGATTGTAACTCGTATGGCTGGTCGTCGTGCTCACTTAGCAAGTGGAAGAACATATCATCTAGTTTATAATCCACCAAAAGTTGAAGGTAAAGATAATGAAACTGGTGAAGATTTAGTTCAAAGAGATGATGATAAAGAGGAAGTGGTTTTAGATAGATTAAAAGTTTATCATGACCTTACAAAACCTTTGATAGGTTATTATAAAGAACAAGCTAAAAAAGTTGAAAATTTAGTTTATATTACAGTTGATGGTACTGCTGATATTTCTGATGTTGAAGCAAGTATTGTTTCAAAATTAGGCTAAGCTAGAATAGATTTTGGTCTTGCTCCCAAGTTTTTACCCTCAAGGGGCACCTAGACTTGGGAACTAGATTTTAGAGTTTATAAAACTTCCCATCTCTAAAACTATCTCTTCAATAGTCCCTTCACCAGAAATCACTTTTAAAATATTTTTAGTAGTATAAAAAGCTTGAATTTCAGCTAGAGGTTCAGTATAAACCTTCATACGATTATCAAACACTTCAGTATTATCATCAGCACCACGATTTCGACCCAGAACTCTATCTCTTGCAGTCTCTTCACTTACAGCAACTTCAATAACACTAACTAATTCAAGATTATCTTCTTTTTTTAGAAACTCTTCTAAAGCATTCATCTGTTCTAAACTTCGAGGGTAACCATCTAATATTACATTCTCTGTAGGAGCAGATTTTATAGCATTTACTATAGTTTTAATAGCTATCTCTATCGGAACGATAAGCCCTTTAGATATAAAACCTTCAATCTCTTTACCAATCTCACTAGCACTTGAAACTTCTGCTCTAAGCATATCGCCAGTTGAGTAGTGAGTGATGTTGTCATTCTTTTGTGCGATTAACTCTGCATCAGTGGTCTTACCAGAGCCAGGTGCTCCGATAATTAGAAATAATTTTTTACGACTCGTCATTTAGTGCCTCGCTGTATTGAACTTTAGCTCTTATCATTACGCTTTAGTCTGCTCACGAAGACGGATGTGTAGGTCACGAAGTTGAGTATTATCAACAGGGCTCGGTGCTTTTGTAAGTACACAAGATGCTTTTTGAGTTTTAGGGAAGGCAATAACATCACGGATACTTTTCTTTTTAGTCATAAGCATAATCATTCTGTCAAAACCTAGAGCAAAACCTCCATGTGGAGGTGCTCCAAATTTAAGAGCGTCAAGTAAGAAACCAAATTTCTCTTGTGCTTCTTCCTCTTCAATTCCAAGAAGTTTAAATACTTCATTTTGAATCTCTTCTTTATGAATACGGATAGAACCACCACCAAGTTCAGTACCATTAAGAACGATATCGTAAGCGATAGACTCTATCTCTTCAACATCATCTTTATCTGTGTCTTTTGGCATTGTAAATGGATGGTGAAGTGCTTTTACTCTTCCATCTTCAACTTCAAACATAGGGAAATCAACAACCCATAAAAACTCGAAAGCATTTGGATCAATTAGATTCATTTTTTCATGCTCGGCGATGAAGTTTCTAAATCTACCCATATAATCCCATACAGTTTTCTTCTCACCAGCACCAAAGAACACAACATCGCCAACTTCAAGTTCAGTTCTCTCAATAAGAAGTGCAATATCTTCTTCAGAGAAAAATTTGATAAGTGGACCCTTAAGCCCATCCTCTTTCATTTGGAAGTATCCAAGTCCATGAGCACCAAATTGACGAACGAAAGTTTCAAAACCTTTCATCTCACGCTTAGAGAAAACTAAATCAGCACCTGGAACTTTTAGAGCCTTGATACGGTTTGTGTGAGGTTTTTTAGCGATATTTGTAAAGATTTCATTATCACATCTCTCAAAAATATCGATAACATCAACCATTTTAAGGTCGTATCTCATGTCTGGTTTATCAGAACCATAAAATTCCATAGCATCGTTGTGTGTCATTCTGTTAAAAGGTGCTTTTACTTCAATCCCACATGCCGAGAACATTGCTTCAAGTAAATCTTCTGCTACCTTGATAACATCTTCTTGATTACAAAAGCTTAACTCAACATCTATCTGAGTAAATTCAGGCTGTCTGTCAGCTCTTAAATCTTCATCTCTAAAACATTTAGCGATTTGAAAATATCTATCAAATCCACCAACCATTAAAAGTTGTTTGAAAAGCTGTGGAGATTGTGGAAGTGCATAAAACTCACCATTGTGAACACGAGATGGAACAAGATAATCTCTAGCACCCTCTGGAGTTGACTTAGTTAAAATCGGAGTTTCAACCTCTAAGAAACCATTTTCATCAAGAATATTTCTCGCAGCAATAGCAGCTTTTGAGCGAAGACGGAAAACCTCATAAAGATCTGGGTCACGAAGTTCTAAGTAACGGTACTTTAAAGTTGTTTCTTCACCAACACTTTTATCACCGATTACAAAAGGTACTGGAGCTGATTTGTTTTCAATAATTAGTTTATCAACTATAATCTCAATAGCACCAGTTTTTAAACGAGGATTCGTTAAACCTTCACCACGAAGACGAACAGTACCGTGTGCGATAAGAACATACTCATCACGAACACCATCAGCCATTTTATGTGCAGATGCACTCTCTTCTGGGTCACAAGTTAATTGCATTAAACCACTTTTATCTCTTAAATCAATAAAAATAATCCCACCATGATCACGATAGTTGTTAGCCCAACCAGCTAAAATAACCTTATCACCTACATTTGCTTCACTTAAATCTGTACAATAATGACTTCTCATGTTAAATAGAGTCCTAAATAATAATTTTCGCGATTATATCGAAAGTTCGCTTATATAAATATTTGTGTATAATGAAGAAAATTATTTAAATAAAGAAGTTATTTTGCAAAAAAATATGATTAAAAAAGTTGGTGTAGTTCTTAGACCATCAACGCCTGAACTAAAAAGTAACTTTTTTCAACTTCAAGAGGTTTTTAATTCACACGGTATAGAGATTTATATAGATAGTATAAGCGGTGCGATGATAGAGGTTATGGGGATGGAGTTTGATTTACTTTGTCAACAATGTGATATTCTTATAACACTTGGTGGAGATGGAACACTTATATCTGCTGCTAGGAGAAGTTATAAATATGATATACCTATTTTTGGAATATATGCAGGTACACTTGGGTTTTTAGCTGATGTTAGTATGGATGAATTAGATGAATTTGTAAGTAATTTGGCATGTGGAAATTATCGTATTGATGAGAGATCTGTTTTAGAAGCAAGGGTTGTTAATAATTCTAAAGAGATACAAATATATGCTTTTAATGATATTGTTTTTACAAGACCATCTATATCAAGCATGATTCATGTGGAGACTTTAGTTGATAATAAAGCTTTTAATACCTATTATGGTGATGGAGTTATAGTCTCAACTCCAACAGGTTCAACAGCTTATAATCTATCTGCAGGTGGACCAGTTCTTTTTCCTTTAACAAAAGTTTTTACACTTACTCCAATCTGTCCACACTCTTTAACCCAAAGACCAATGGTTCTTCCAGGTGAGTTTTCAATAGAGATGAAAACATCTGATTGTAAAGCTTTAATAATCATAGATGGACAGGATATGCACGAGTTTGAAAAAGGTGATAGCTTACATATTAAACTATCACCAAAACCAATAAGACTTATACATAGAAACGAGTTTAATTATTTTGATGTTTTAAAAGAGAAACTAGGATGGGGTGACTAATAACGACCATCAAATAATATAATTTTTAAAAATACTAGGGATGGAGAGGTACTTAAAATATGGATATATTATCGAAAAATGCAACAGCCGAAGTGTCAATCCAAAAGATGAATAATGCTTTAAAAAGTATATCTTCAGATATAACTTTAGGCAAACAACTACACCCTTTAACAAATTGTTATTCTGTAAATCTAAAATCACTTGATGCACCAGAGCATATTTATACAAATGGAAAAGGGATAAATGAACTATCTTGTGAAGCAAGTGCTTTGGGAGAATATATAGAGAGAATTCAAACAAATAACTTTTTTATAGAATTTTATATGCAAAACAAAGAATTTTATCCAGATCAAAAAAGTTTTACAGATGTAAATGATTGTTTAAATGATGAACTAAACAAATTTTATAATCCAAACGATGAACTGGTCTTAGAGGATTTTTTAGATTTTAATAGTGATGAGCAAGAGAAGATAATCTGCTTACCTTTTATAAATCAGTCAAATAACAAAGAGGTGTATTTCCCAACAAATATCATACATAACCTATATGTAAGTAACGGACTTGCAACTGGTAATACTCCAAATGAAACTAAGGTTCAAGCTTTAAGTGAAATTTTTGAAAGGTATGTGAAAATCAAAATAATTAAAGAGGGATACTCTTTGCCTAAAATACCTCAAGACACAGTCAAATTATTTCCTAAACTATATGAAGATATTGTATCTTTACAAGTAAAAGGATTTAAGTTACAAGTGTTAGATGCATCTTTAGGTGGAGAGTTTCCCGTGGTTGCTATATCGTTAATAGATTCAAAAGAAAATAGTTTATTTGTATCTTTTGGCTGTCATCCTATCTTAGAAGTTGCTCTTGAGAGAACTATGACAGAACTGATGCAGGGTAGGGGAGTGAAAGACTTGAAATCATTTGACAAACCAAGCTTTAATCAGAGCCATATAAATAATAGTTTCAATATAGAATCACATTTTATAAATTCAGATGGCAAAATGAATTTCACATTTTTAAATAAAAATAGTTCTTTTGATTACACTCCTTGGAAATATGATGGTTCAAATAGTGATGATGAGTATAAATTCTTGTTTGATATATCTAAAGAGATGAATAAAAATATATATTTAAGAGAGTATGATTATTTAGGGTTTTACTCTTGTCAAATTATTGTACCTAGTATCTCAGAGATTTATCCTGTCGATGATTTGGTTTATAACAATGCAAACATAGGAAAAGAGATACGCCAAAATATTTTAAATTTTAAAACTGCTGATGCAGAAGATACAATCCAAAGTGTTGAGCATCTAGCAGATGATTTGGATATAGCGAAATATATAGGAGTTCTGTTTAAAAACAACTTCACATTAGGAGATTTTAAAGCACAAATATATCTAATGCTTGGGGACTTAGAGAGTGCAGTAGAGTATTTTGAATCATCTTCAAAAAGCACATCATATATCTTAGCCCAATTCTGCCACATACAAATAGATGACTTAGACTTTGATGATTACTATGACTCTTTATGTGATATTTTCACACAAGAGAAATTAGAAGAGGCTATGAATGTATTTAATGGTGATAGTTATTTTATAGATATTTCGTTTCATGATGATTATCTAAATATATTTAATTTATATGATAGATTGGCTGTTAAGAAACAAGAATTCTTTAATAAAAATTATCAGTCCTTTAGATTTTAAAGTTGAAAAAGTATAATTACACACAATAAAAAAGGTTACTAAATGATAGAAAGATTTTATCTAAAAGATTTTCTTAGTTTTAAAGAGGTTGAGCTTGACTTGGCATGTGGGCTTGTTGTTTTTAGTGGTCCTAGTGGGAGTGGAAAGTCTATTCTTATGAACTCTATTCTTTCATCTTTGGGGGCGAGTTCTTGTGGGGCGTCGTTGTGTGAGTCGAGTGTTACTTGGCAACTAGATAGTGATGAAACGGGGATAGAAAATGATGATGTTAATGTTTTTAAACATATCAAAAAAGAAAAATCAAGATATTTTATAAATAATCAAACTGTTTCTCGTAAAACTATGTCCTTGCTTGGTTCAAAGTATTTACGACATCTTAGTTTAAAAGATTTTAGTGATTTTGAAAATGAAAATTTATTATCTATTTTAGATGATAGAATTCAAAATAAATCTAATGATATTTATACTATTAAATCTAAGTATAAAAATGTTTTTTATGAGTATAAAGAGTTAAAACAAGAGTTACAAAAGATAGAAGAAGAAGAGAGAAAAATAGTTGAACTTCGAGAATTTGCTTCGTTTGAGATAAAAAAAATAGAAGATATAAATCCAACGCTATTAGAAGATGAAGAGTTACTTAAAATAAAAAAAGAGCTTTCAAAAAAAGAGAAGGTTTTAGAAAATATTGAATTTGCAAATGCTATTTTTGAACATGAATTTAAAGTTTCAAGTGCTTTAGAATCTTTAGATGTTAATAGTTCATTCTTTGATGATGCTATAAATGAACTTAAAGCTATTTTAGATAATGCACAAGATAAGTTTTCTGCTCTTGATGATGTTAATATAGAAGAAGTTTTAAATCGTATAGAAGAACTTAGTGGATTAAAACGACGATATGGAAGTATAGAAGAGGCATTAGAGTATAAAGAGAAAAAGAAAATCGAACTTGCAAAATATGAAAATATTGAGATAACAAAGGGAGATTTACAACTTAGAGTCTCTAATCTTGATAAAATAGTAAAAGATTTAGCTTCTGAGATTTCACAGCTTCGGCATGTGGAGTTAGATTCATTTAGAGATGATTTAAATAGATACCTTAAAGAGTTATACCTTCGTGATGCTGAGTTGGAACTAGATGAGATAGAACTAGATTATTTTGGAAAAGATATGCTCAAAATCAGGTTAAACTCTACGGAACTTCAAAAAGTAAGTACTGGTGAATTTAACCGTTTAAGACTTGCTATTTTAGCTTTAAAATCAGAACTTATGAATCAAAATGGTGGTGTTTTAATGCTTGATGAGATAGATGCAAACCTTAGTGGTGAAGAGTCTATGAGTGTTGCCAAGGTCTTAAGACAATTATCCAAGTATTTTCAGATATATGTAATCTCTCATCAACCACAGCTTACTTCAATGGGGGATCAGCATTTTTTAGTTTATAAAGATGGTGATGAATCAAAAACTAAAGAGTTAGACGAAAATGGAAAAATAGATGAGATTGCTAGAATAATAAGTGGGGATAGTGTAAGTAGTGAAGCTAAAAAGTTTGCTAAAGAGCTTTTAGAGGCAAATAGATGTGTTTTATAATAAGCATAGTTGGTTTAGTCTTAGGGTTTAACTTTTTTATGGCAGATAATTATTTTGCATCTTTAGGCTCAGTTGCTGTTTCAATATTTTTTATCTTTTTAATGATACGAAATATACAGCATGTTAAAAAATTAAAAAAAGAAAAAGAGAATAAAAATGATAGTTGATACACATATACATTTAGATGATAAAAGATACGATGATGATTTAGATGAAGTTTTGAATCGTGCAAGAGAGGGTGGAGTAAAGAGATTTATTATTCCTGGTGCAGATCCAAGAACTCTTTCTCGTGCAGTTGAGATAGCTGAGTTATATAAAGATGTATATTTTGCTATTGGTGTTCATCCTTATGATATGGATTCATTTGAAACTCTTGAATTTGAGAGATATATTCATCATGAAAAATGTGTAGCTATTGGTGAGTGTGGTCTTGATTACTACCGTTTAGAGGGTAGCGATGAGGAAAAAGAGAGAGAAAAACAAAAGCAAAAAGAGGTTTTTATTTCTCAAATAGAGTTAGCTAAAAAATACAAAAAACCACTTATCATTCATATTAGAGATGCTTCAAGAGATTCTAAAGAGATTTTGTTAGAAAATGGAGCCTCTGAAGTTGGTGGTGTACTTCATTGTTACAATGCAGATGAAGAGTTGCTGAGTCTTGCAAATAGTGGTTTTTACTTTGGAATAGGTGGTGTAGTTACATTTAAAAATGCTAAAAAATTAATTAATGTTTTACCTAAAATCCCACATGCCAAACTTTTAATAGAAACAGATGGACCATATTTAACACCAACACCTCATAGAGGGGAGAGAAATGAGCCTTTTTATACAACTTTTGTAGTAAATAGAATTTCTGAAATATTAGAATTAAGTACAAAAAAGATAAAAGAAATAACTACTCAAAATGCCCTTAAACTCTTTGATATTTCTTAATATTAATTAGCTTTATATTAAATTTAATACTTTTTTAGATAGAATAAAAGATTAAAGGACACCTTTAAAAACCTTTAAATCCTCAGAGGAAATAAGGGTTTTTAGAGGTGTCCTAAATTTAACATATAGAGTTTTATAATTGAGATATTTATTAATTTTACTTTTTCCATTTATTTTATTTGCAAGTCTGACATATGAATCTAATCATAATAAAGAATTAGAACTATTAGAATCATTAGATATTGAATCCTCTTTTTTAAATGATCCGATTATGAATGAGATGCGAATTAAAAATTTAAGCATTTCAAAAAATAAACATTTTTTTAAAACTATGAAAGATGCTTATATTTTTATACCTGCAATAAAAAATTTACTAAATAAATATAATGTACCTCAAGAGTTTCTTTATTTAGCAATGGCTGAATCAAACTTTAAAACTAAGGCTTACTCAAATAAAAAAGCGTCAGGTTTATGGCAGTTTATGGCAGGTACTGGTAAATTATATAATCTTAAGATAGATAAATATGTAGATGAAAGACGAGATTTAATAAAATCAACTAAAGCTGCTTCAAAATATCTTTCATACTTACATGAAAAATTTGGTAAGTGGTATTTAGCTGCTATCGCTTATAATTGTGGTGGTGGTAGATTAAGTAAAGCTATCAAAAAAGCTGGTAGTGATAAGTTGTCTATTTTATTAGATGAAGATAAAAAATATATACCTAGAGAGAGTCGCTACTATATTAGAAAAATAGTAGCACTAGCACTAATAGGTAGTGATGAACAGTTTATGCTTAAAAGTGAGTATGAATACCTTTTAAATCGTGCAAATGCTTATTCAATCGCTACTATAAAGCTTCCTCGTGGAGAGTCTATTAGAAGAGTTTCTAAAATTTTAAAAATACCTCTTAAAGATTTGCAAAAACTGAATAGACATCTAAAATATGATTTTGTTCCACCGTATGCTAATGAGTATGATGTTTATATCCCATATATTAAATTGTCTGAGTTTAAACAAAATTATTTTAAAGCACCTATGCAAAATATTTATAAGGTTCATATAGTACGAAGTGGTGATAATCTTTCATATATTGGTAAAAAGTATGGTGTTTCATACAAGATAATTAAAGATTTCAATAAATTAAAAAACAATAGATTAAGATTAAAACAAAAGCTTATAATACCAATAGAGAACAGTAGAAAAACTGCAAAACTTAATATGAACTCTTATTATAAGGTTAAGAAAGGAGATTCTTTAGAATTAATTTCTAAAATGAATAAAATAAGTATTAAAAGTATTAGATTATTTAATCACATAAATGGTAGTTTAATAAAAATTGGGGATAGGTTGAAGTTATATGAGTAAAATATTTTTAATTAATTTAGTGATTTTTGGTTTATTTTTATCTGGATGTAGTACAAAGTCAAGATATGTTAACTATGGATATAGTGGCTCTGAAACTAAAACTTATTCTTCAAATAAAAATGATTATAATACTAAGATTAGTGAAAAAGCGTATAGACATCCTACAATGAGACCTTATGTTGTTTATGGTGTGAAATATTATCCTAAAGATGTAGAAGTTGGTGATAAATTTAGTGGTAATGCAAGTTGGTACGGACCAGATTTTCATGGAAAATTTACATCAAATGGTGAAAGATATAATATGTATGAGATGACAGCTGCCCACAAGACGCTACCTATGAATACGGTTGTAAGAGTAGTAAATAAGAAAAATGGTTTAAGCACAGTTGTTAGAATTAATGATAGAGGACCTTTTATCTCTACTAGAATTATAGATTTATCAAATACAGCTGCTAGAAAAATAAAGATGATTGGAGCAGGTACAGTACCTGTAACAATAGAAGTTTTAGGTTTTTACTCTAAAAATAAAAGAAGAAGTACAATAAAAATAAAACCAATAAAATCTAAAAGAATAATCCCAACTACGCCAATAAAAAACACTAAAACTGCAACATACGCATTACAAATAGCTTCATTTACAAATATTGAAGGAGCGATGAAAATTCAAGAGCAGCATGATAATACTGATGGATATAAAACAATTATAAAAGATGTTCAAAGCGATAGTGGAAGACTTTTTAAAGTTTATCTAAGAGGTTTCCAAAGTGAACAAGAGATTAGAGATTATAAAGCAAACAGTGATTTTAGCAACTCATTTATAGTAAGAGAGGATTAAATAAGTATGATTACGAAAACAAGAACAACAAAAGAAACAGATATAACAATTTCACTCTATATTAATGGTACAGGAAAAAGTAATATAGATACAGGTGTTGGATTTTTAGACCATATGCTAGAGAGTTTTTCAAAGCACTCTTTGATTGATTTAGATATTACATGTAAAGGTGATACACATATTGATGATCATCATAGTGTTGAAGATGTTGGTATAGTTCTTGGTTCACTTTTAGCAGAAGCTATCTATCCAGTTAAAAATATGGAACGCTTTGGAAGTGCAAATATTGTTATGGATGAGGCATGTGTAAGTTGTGATTTAGATCTTAGTAATCGTCCTTTTTTAGTTTATGAACTAAGTGTTGCTGGAAAAGTGGGGCAATTTGATACAGAACTTGTAGAAGAGTTTTTTAGAGCCTTAGTTTTAAATGCTAAAATCAGTACACATATTATAGAACTTCGTGGTAAAAATAAACATCATATTATTGAAGCAGCATTTAAATCAGTTGCAGTTGCTATTCGTAGAGCAACGACAAAAAATGAAAGAGTCGGTATCCCTAGTACTAAAGATGTTTTATGATTAAGTTAATTATTTTAGATGTTGATGGGTGTCTAACTGATGGTAAAATAATATATTCAGCAGACTCTATCGAAAGTAAAAATTTTAATGTAAAAGATGGACTTGGCATAAGCACATGGATTAAGATGGGTCATCAAG
>JAGGWE010000206.1 GCA_021157665.1 Sulfurimonas sp. | reverse complement strand
GGTCTTTCAAAATCAGTTGCTATGACTGGTTGGAGATTTGGTTATATGGCTGCTGCAGATACTGAGCTTATTAAAGCGACTAAAAAGCTTCAGTCACAAAGTACATCAAACATCAACTCTATCACTCAAATGGCAGCTATCGCTGGTTTAGATGGTTCTGCTGATGCTGACATAGCTATGATGAAAGAAGCATTTATTGAGCGTCGTGATGAGGCTGTTAAACTTATGAATGAGATTGATGGACTTAGTGTTTTAAAACCTGATGGTGCATTTTATCTATTTGTAAACATCAAAGAAGTTACAAATGACTCACTTACATTTGCTAAAGATTTATTAGATAAAAAACTTGTAGCAGTTGTTCCAGGTGTTGCTTTTGGTAGTGAAGGTTATTTTAGACTTAGTTTTGCTACAGATATTGATACTATCCGTGATGGAATTTCAAGAATTGCAGAATATGTTAAAGAGTTGAAAAAGTAGGTTTTAAAACCTACTTTAATAACCTAGCAATTTTAACCTGTAGTTTCAACCATGTTCTTTGCTCTAATAATGGAAAACCACCATATGTTTTTCCACTCTCTTTAATATTATTTGTTATTCCACTTCTTGCAGCAAATGTTGAAAATGGTGCTACTTCTAAATGTCCTGCAGAAGCAGCTTGCCCACCCATAACTACATTTCTTCCAAATTTAGTAGAACCTGCACTTCCTGATTGTGCAACAAAAACAGAATACTCACCTATCTCGCAGTTATGCCCAATTTGAACAAGGTTGTCTATACGAACACCTATTTTAATCAAAGTTGAGCCAAAAACAGCTCTATCAACACTAACATTACTACCAATCTCAACATCATCTTCTATAACAACATTTCCATTTTGATAGATTTTTTTATGCTGACCTAGCTTATTTGTCGCAAAACCAAAACCATCAGCACCTATAGCAGTGTTTGAGTGAATAATACAATCCGCACCAATCACACAATCTCTATAAATTGTAACATTTGGATAGATTATAGTATTATCACCAATAACTGCCTCAGCACCAACATAAACATGAGCTAAAATCGTACAGTTTTTACCAATCTTAGCACCATTTGCAATCTCTGCTTTTGAAGATACTTTACTCCCCTCACCTATAACGGCATGTGGAAGTTCATCATCTTCAATTAAAGGTGCAAAACTTTTAGATAGTATTGCCATCTCCCAGTAAGGATTCTCAACAACCAAAGCAACACAATTATCAGGTACAAACTCTTTAGTTTTTTCATCAACAATAATTGCAGCAGCATTTGATATAGCAATATCTTTTACATATTTTGCATTCGACACAAAAGATAACTCATTTTCAGTAGCATCTTTTAAAGTGTTCATACTCGTTATTTCAACATCTATACCACTAAACTCTGCACCAATTATATTAGCTATCTCTTGAAGTTTCATAACTATCTCTCTAGTGCAACAGCACCACTTCTTACAATCTCTTTTGGATTATATCTCTTAATTGCAGATAAAAAGTTATCAACTCTTTTTGGCTCATCAGTAACCATAGCAATAATAATATTTTCACCAATATTTACAATCTTTCCATTATAGGCTTCACAAAGAGTATTTATATCACTAATATTTTCACTAATTGGAAACTTAATCATAGCCATCTCTTTTTCAACCATATCAGCATGTTCATAAACTCTTAAAACTGGAATAAGCTTATGAAGTTGCTTAGTAATCTGCTCAATCACACGAACTGAACCAGAAGTTACAATCGTAAGTCTTGAGTATTTACTATCAGGGATAGGTGCAACAGTTAATGAAGTGATATTGTAACCACGACCAGAAAAAAGATCTGTAATACGAGATAAAACACTCGCCTCATTAACAACGATAACTGAAACTACTCTTCTTTCACTATTTTCAGTCATTATTTTGTCTCCTTTTTCTCTAATAACATCATGTTAAACAGACTTCCACCTGCTGGTACCATCGGCATAACATTTTCCATTCTATGAATAATCACCTCTATAAAAGCAACTACATTTTTCTCAACTGCATCTTTAAGAGCAGCATCGAACTCCTCTTTTGTGTGAACTCTATAACCAAGTCCACCAAAAGCTTCTGATAATTTTACAAAATCTGGTTGAACAGATAAATCAGTTTCACTATGACGCTTGTCATAAAAAAGTGTTTGCCACTGACGAACCATACCAAGAAAATTATTGTTTAAAATAATGTTGATAACTGGTAGCTTTTTCTCAACTGCTGTCATAAGTTCTTGACAGTTCATTAAGATTGAACCATCACCCGTAAAGTTGATACTTGTTTTCTCAGGAGTTGCTGCTTTTACACCAAGAGCTGCTGGAAAACCAAAGCCCATAGTTCCAAGTCCACCAGAAGAGATAAACTGACGAGGACGAGAAAATGGATAAAACTGTCCAGACCACATCTGGTGTTGTCCAACATCTGTTGAGATATTAGCATTGTCACCAAGAAGTTCACCAACTCTCTCTATAACCCATTGAGGTTTAAGTCTATCAGAATCTTCATGGTAAGTTAAAGGATGAAGTTCATTAAAGTTTCTTACTGTTTCTCTCCATGCCTCATAGTGTTTAGGGTTTACTTTATCAACCTGAGAAAGCATCTCATTTACAACATTTTTAACATCCCCAACTATCGGATAATCAGCATTAACAAGTTTTGAGATAGATGCAGGGTCAATATCAACATGAATTACACCAGCATTTTTAGCAAATTCTGAAAGTTTACCAGTTACTCTATCATCAAATCTTGCTCCAAGACCAATAACTAAATCAGTCTCACTCATAGCCATATTTGAAGCATAACTTCCGTGCATCCCTAACATTCCAATAAGTAAATCATCATCGTGAGAAAGTACACCACGAGCCATAAAAGTCTCAACAGCAGGGATTCCAGTTTTATGAACAAAATCTCTTACTTCATAAGCTGCATTTGCATTGATAATACCACCACCAAGATAAAAAAGTGGGCGTTTAGCTTTACTAATTGCTTCCATAGCTTTTTTAATCTGACGAGGGTTACCTTTAACATGTGGCTTATAAGTTTCTAATTCAATCTCAATATCATAATTAAATTCAGCAATTTGAGCTGTAACATCTTTAGGAATATCCACATGAACTGGACCAGGACGACCTGTACTTGCAATGTAAAAAGCCTCTTTAAGTACACGAGGTAAATCTTTTGCATCAGTTACAAGGTAGTTATGTTTTGTACATGAACGAGAAATTCCAACAGCATCAATCTCTTGAAACGCATCAGTACCGATAAGGCTCATAGGAACTTGCCCAGAGATAACAACTAAAGGGACAGAATCCATATAAGCGTCAGCTAAACCAGTCACTGCATTTGTAAAACCAGGACCTGATGTAATCATTGCAACACCAACTTTACCACTAGCTTTTGCATAACCCTCAGCAGCATGAATAGATGCTTGTTCGTGTCTATTTAAAATATGTTTAAATCCATCTTGTTTGTAAATCTCATCATAGACATTCATAATCGCCCCACCAGGGTAGCCAAAAACTGTGTCTACTCCCTCAGCGATTAAAGCTTCGATAACCATCTGTGCTCCACTTATTTGCATGAAAAGTCTCCTCTATAAATTATTATTTTTAAAAAATTACGCGATTATATCTAATGAGAACTATATTTGAGGTTAAAAGTAGAGCTAATTTATTAGTCTAAAATAGAGTCAACTATCATAGATGGTCTCCACATGCTTAAAGAACCTTGAGTAAGTAGTTCTAAATTTAATTTTGAATCAGGATATCTTTTTATAAAAATTTCATAAAAACTTAAAATCTGATCTTGTAAACCAAAATTTAAAATATAATTTTTAATACCATTTTCTATAATAGCTTTATCTATTTTCTTTTTTACTGCATTTTCTAACTGAATCATATAACACCAACCAAAAACACTGCCTAAGGACATATATTTTGAATTTATTGCCATATAAGTATTTAATGTTTCTTCAATTCCAGAAATATCTCCATCTATTGCAAAAGAGTTTGCAACACTTAAGTCATCATTCCACTGTTGCTGTAATCTTTTTCCATCATCTGTAGCTTGTAAATCATCAGAAATATCTAGCATATTATAAGAAAGTATAATATCTTCATCTTTAATTGCTTTAAAAAATTTCTGTTTAGATTCAATATCTAACATTAACTCTTTTACTTCAGGAGTAAAATCAGGAAAATCTATAAGTATTCTAAGCATTTTTATAGCTGAATGTGTATCTCCAGTTTTAAGAAATTCTTGAGATTTTATATAAAGAGTATCACCATAATGTAAAATAGTTATATATTCAGGAAACTCTTTTAAAAACGGATGTAATTTTATAAGCTCAAAAGCTATTTTAAAATCTTTTTGACCAATTGCCACTCTAAATCTTTTATAAACCTCACCTTGTGAAAATAGTTCTTGCATCAATCTAGTTTTATCACTTATACCTCTATATGGAGCAAGAATTTCACGAGCTTTTTCTACTCCTTTTGGATCAAGAGAGTATTTTTGAGCCATAGCAAATGCTTTTTTCCATCTAGCTTCCAATAATTTATAAATAGGGGATTCTTTATATGCAGAATGTACATTAGCCAATCCATATGCTAAAACTATTTTACCCTGTTTTGCTAGAGCAACAAACTTATCATACTCTTCATATTCTGCTATTACTTCTTGCATAATTTTATTTTTAGATGGTATGTTTTTAAAATGACTAAACAAAGATACAGCTGTTTTTTTATCACTCTTTTGAAGATATACAATTGCTTTTTTAAGTGTATTTTCCCATAAATTTGAAACTAATATATATACTTTTGTGTAAACTAAAAGAGGATTATTTTCTATATAAGAATGTATCTCTTCATATCTTTTATCTTTTAATAAAGCTTTTAAATGATTTTCACCTTCATAAATATTATAAAAAAGTAAATCTCCACTATTACAAGCGATAATTAAATGATTGTTTTCTTTATCAAAAATAAGAGAAGTTATAGAAGATTTCAACTTAATATAACGCCCTGATAACAGTTTATAAGTTATTAAATCATAAACTAAAATATATCCAAGAGCTGTACCTAAAAAAAGAAACTTATTATCAGGAGTAACAAGTACCTGAGTAACATCATCATGTATCCCCTCAAGCCTTTTTATTACTTTTGCACTATAAATATTCCAAATAATACCTTTAGAATCTTTATCTACACTAAAGAGTCTATTTAATCCAATAAACGCTATTTTCATAACTGGTGAATTATGAGCTTTTAATTTATGTTTTGGCTTCATCATACTCAAATTAAAAATAGAAATTCTTCTATCATAAGAAGCTGTTGCAATCCAATTTCCATTTGAACTAAATGCAATATCATTTACAGTGTCGATATGAACAGGAAGAGTAAAGCTAAGTTTTCCACTTTTTATATCTATAGCAAAAGTTTTACCATCATCACCACAAGAAAACATATATTTATTATCTATATCAATTCCAACAGATGAAACTTCTCCATGATGTCTATCAAACTTCATAATAATTTTTTTTGTTTTAGCATTATAAAGTCTTGCCTCTTTACAATCTGAACTAAGAGAACTAAAAACTTTACCATCACTACTAAAAGCAACTACACTACTTTTATATCTTAAGTGATTAATATTGACTTTAAAACCATCTATTAACTCTAAAGTTTCTTTATCTAAATATCTAATTGTTGTTTTTGAATCAACAACAAGTAAACTACCATCATCAAGAATTTTTGTTAATATAATTGGCTCTTTAAAGTTTTTACTTTTAATAAATTTCATAATATTTAAGTACCTCTCCACAAAGAACCCCAACTTCAGCGATAAGTAAATAGTTCTAGTGCTAGGCAGATTTATGCAGGACTAGTTTACTAGTTCAAATGAATCTAACGACGCAATAGGGCTATTTACTTATCGCCCGAAGGGAAGTTTAAAAAGAGGGCTACTGCTTCGTTGAAAATCCTTGAAGCTACTAGCAGCTCCTACGAATCTTCGCCTTACATTAGCCCTCTTTTTAAGCTTCTGAAATTGGGGTTCTTTGTGGAGAGGTACTTAATTTCTTAAATATCCCTCTTTTTTTAACTTATCTCTTATCTCAAGTTGATGTTCATCACCCTTAGTTTCCATATGAACAGTAACATTTGCATCACCATAATCTAGTGAAATTGAAGTTCTATCATAAGATATATGAACAATATTTGCATTTAACTCTTGAAGTATTTGAGTAAATCTCATTAGTGAACCTGGCTTATCAACTAAGGTAACAGTTATTTTCATTTTTCTACCAGATTTTAAAAGACCTTTTTCAATAATAACAGAAAGAAGAGTAACATCCATGTTACCACCACTTAAAACAACTGCTACTTTTTTACCTTTTAAATACTCTAGTTTATTATGAAGAAGAGCTGCAACTCCTACCGAACCAGCACCCTCAACAACAAGTTTTTGTTTTTCTAGTAGATATAAAATCGCACTAGCAATCTCTTCATCATCAACACTAATAAACTCATCAACTGTTTTTAACATATAAGCTAGTGTAACTTCTGAAGTATCACGAACAGCAATTCCATCTGCGATAGTTCTTACACTTGTTGTATCAACTGCACGACCAAGTTCAAAAGAGTTTTTAAGTGCAGGTGCTCCACTTGCTCCAACTCCAATAACTCTTATATTTGGGTTTATAGATTTAATCGCACATGCCATACCAGAGATAAGTCCACCACCACCAACTGGGATTATAACAGCATCTAAATCTTTACAGCTATCTAAAATATCAAGAGCAACTGTCCCTTGCCCTGCCATAACCTCTTCATCTTCAAAAGGGTGTACAAAAGTTAGAGAATTTCTCTCTCCATATTCTTTAGCATAAGCATAAGCTTCATCATAATTAGCCCCTGCAAGTATAACTTCTGCACCAAAATGTTTAACCCCATTTACTTTTGTTAGAGGTGTTGATTCGGGCATAATAATCACTGCTTTTACACCAAATTTAGAAGCTGATAACGCAACCCCTTGTGCATGATTTCCAGCACTTGCAGCTACAACTCCACATGCCAACTGTTCCTCATTTAAAGATGCTAATTTATTATAAGCACCACGAATTTTAAAAGCACCAGTAACTTGTAAATTTTCTTTTTTAAGATAAACCTCACATCCAGAAATCTCACTCAAATATGGAGCATGAGAAAAGGGTGTATTTACTACTACATCTTTTATTCGCTCTTTAGCCTTGTATATTTTTTCTATATTTAACAACTATAAAACCTTATAAACTTCTATGTTCAACCATGCTACACATGTTTTGAACAACTTTCATTCCTGCATCTTGAGCTTTTTGAGCAGCCTCATTATTTACTATCCCTTTTTGTGACCAAAAAACTTTTATATTGCCTTTTTCTATACAAGCATCAGCAATAGGATTAAGTGCAGCAGGTTTTCTAAAAATATTTACCATATCAATATTAAAAGGTATCTCTAAAAGAGAGCGATAAACCTTCTCTCCAAGTATCTCATCCTCTTTAGGATATACAGGAATTATAGTAAATCCATGCTCTTTTAAGTATTTAGCAACTTGATGACTATCTTTACTTTCATTAGGAGAAAGACCCAAAACAGCAATAGTTTTAACACTATCAAAAATCTCTTGTATCTCTTGTTTATTTGAGTTTACTGAAGGAAATTCGCATTCCATACACAATCCTTTTATAAATATATTTAATTATTTTAATAAAAGATTATATCCAAAATAAATATTAAAACTTCTTTAAGTACCTTCCCATAAAGAACTAAACCAATTTCTCCTGCCCTAGTCTATATAAAGCAAAATCATACTTCATTGGGTCATCATTATCAAAACTTTTTAATTTTTTAGTAAGTTCTATTGCAGATTCAAGGTCGTAAGTTTTTCTACTTAAAAGTCCAAGTTTTTTTGAAACATTAAAAGTATGGGTATCAAGAGGAATAATTAAATCAGCCTTATATTTATCGCTCCATAAGCCCATATCTATGTTGTCTTTTCTTACCATCCAGCGAAGAAACATCATCCATCTTTTTAATGCTCCTGCACCTTTTGTTTTTGTAGTCACCTTAGAGATTAAAAAATTATACCCTTGTGTGGCATGTGGGAACTCATTTTTAATATAACTAATCATCTCATTTATCCCATCAATTACACTATGATTTTTCTCATAACCAGCTTTAAATATCTCTTCTAAGCTTGTATTTTGATTTAATCTTTTAAGGGCAATAAAAAGAGCAATAATATCGGGTGCTTTTTGAAATCTATAATAATGATTTTTCAAAGCCTCTTGTATCTCTTCATCACTTTTTTGCAACAAAGAAAAATCAAGAGAATCTAAAAATTTTACAATTTGTTTTACATTTCCATATGCAAATAAAGCACAAACCAGAGAAATAGTAGGGTCTTTATATCTCTTAGCTACTAAAATAGGGTCAAGTTTATCAACTGAAACTTCATCAATACTGTTTCGTTTTTGAACTTCTAAATCTAATCGTTTTTTAATATCCATAATTTTCTCTTAATGAAGTTGATAAAGTTTTTTTCTCTCACTTGAACCTGCAATATTTAGCTGTTTTCTATACTTTGCAATGGTTCTTCTAACCATTTTTACTTTAAATTTATCTTGAATTAAATCAAGTAATTTCATATCACTTAAAGGTTTTTCACGATTCTCTTGCTTAACAACACCAACTAAAAACTCTTTAATAGCAGCATTTGAAACATCATCATCTATTGCAGTTGTAAAAAACTCTTTCATCGCAAATATACCTCTATCACAAGCTATATATTTACTAGCAATTGCACGAGAGATTGTAGATGGATTATGTCCAAATTCATCTGCTAAAGTTTTTAAAGTAAGTGGCATAATTGAACCACCAGTAAAAAATTCGTATTGATATTCAACTATCATAAGTCCAACCTTATAAAGTGTTGCTTTTCGCATATCAAGAGCATCTACAAGAGATTTTGCTTCTTTGATTTTCACTTTTATAAAATCATGCTCAACCCCATAATTTGCATCTATTTTTATAATTGGATAATAAGCATCATTTAACTTAACTTCTATAGCTTTTTCTTCGTTAAAATATATCATTAAATCAGGTATAACTTGAGTTGAATCTTCTTGATATTCTATGGCTGGTGGGTTTTTAAAAGTTCCTATAATTTTCATAACTTCTTGAAAAAGATTATTTGATGAATAGTTATGAATATCTTGTAAATTATTAATAACCTCACATGCCAAGGGGTAGGCATTATCACTTATTTCTGAACTATCTAGCTGAAACAAAAAAGATTCTGCTAAATCTTTTGCCCCTACTCCAACAGGTTCGACATGGGCAAATCTAGCTCTTATCTTCTCAAACTCTGGCATGTGGATATTATGTTTTTGACAAAATTCTTCACTGTTACCCTCATAATAACCACCCTCATCTAAATTCTCAACTACAAAAATAGCTACAGCCTGAGAGATTGGAGTTGGAAAAAGAGGAGCTTCTAACTGTTCATCTAAAACATCATGCAGTGAACGATAAGCAATGGTTAGGGCTTCTATTTGTTCAGTTCTTGAGTTGCTAACTTGCCCATTTATCACTTTTCTAGGAATTTTTTTCTCAAACTCCTCTTCATAACCAGACTCAACTTCTACAACAGGATTAGCCTCCACAAAAGGAGCCATTGCCTCACCCAAATCAGATAAACTTGAGTGTAATATTGGAAGCCAATTTCTAAGAGTATTTGAGAGTTTATGCTTGTTCTCTACACTCTGGGTCTGTCTAAGTCCTGCCATATATATTTACGCCTATTAAAGCTTATAATCCTTACCTAGATAATGAGTACGAACATCAGCATTCTGACCAATCTCATCACTTGTTCCACTTGCAAGGAGTTCCCCTGCTTTAATAACATAAGCTCTATCACAAACATCAAGAGTTTCACGAACATTATGATCAGTTATCAAAACTCCAATATCATAAGATACAAGCTGTTTTATAACATTTTGAATATCAAGAACTGCGATAGGATCAACTCCAGCAAAAGGCTCATCAAGAAGTAGAAATTTTGGTTGATTAACAAGAGCCCTAGCTATCTCAACACGGCGTCTTTCCCCACCACTTAGACTTATACCCTTACGATAACGAATCGGTTCAATATTAAACATATCAAGAAGTTCTAAAATTCTATCCTCTTGTGCTTTTTTTCCCTTGATTCCAACTTGAGCAGCGACCATTAGATTATCTTCAACACTTAAGTCTTTAAAAATCGAAGCCTCTTGTGGTAAATATCCTATACCTTTTAAAGCTCTTTCATGAAGTGGCATGTGGGATAAGTTTTCTCCATCAAAAAACACCTCTCCATCCGTAGATTCAACAAGTCCACAAATCATATAAAAAGTTGTTGTTTTACCTGCTCCATTTGGACCAAGAAGTCCTACAACTTCTCCACTGCTTACCTCCAAACTCATCCCTTTAACAATCTCTAAATCTTTTATTTTTTTTACTAAATTTACTGCTTCTAATTTATGCATAATCCACCCTATATTCTCTTTGTTTGTCTGATGATTTATCTATATCTATAACCATAACATCCATACCAGCACTTTTTAAAATCTTTTGTAACTCATCATCACCCCACTCCACAAAATGAAGTCCATCTTTATCTAACTCTTCTAACATTCCAAGTGAGATAAAATGCTCCAAACCATGATTATAAATATCATAATGAAATATTTTATCCCCATAACATTGTTGAAGTGAAAAAGTTGGCGATGTTACATCATCATTTACTCCAAGTTTTTTAACTATCGCCTTTACAAAAGTTGTCTTTCCACATGCCAAGTCACCTCTTAAGATAACTACACCCGATGGAAATTTTTTCACAACTTCATCTATCAAAATATGAAGTTCATCTAAATCTAATTTATAACTTTTCATAATTTATTTGAAATCTCTATAATTTGCTTTAATTTTTTCTTTGCACGAGAATTTTGTATCGCTTCTCTTGCCATCTCCAAACCATCTTGAATATCACGAGCCAAGCCATCAA
The DNA here is from genome assembly GCA_021157665.1 of Sulfurimonas sp. Classification (GTDB taxonomy): domain Bacteria; phylum Campylobacterota; class Campylobacteria; order Campylobacterales; family Sulfurimonadaceae; genus Sulfurimonas. The sequence continues at coordinate 4,049 of JAGGWE010000206.1, read as the reverse complement.
CTACTAATGCACATGCCGTATTTATAAGAACAATATCTCTTTGAGCATCAGTTGATGAAGAGTCAAAAATATTATATAAAATTTGAGCATTTTGTTTAGCATCTCCACCCAAAATAGCTTTTAGTGGAACTCTTTTTATACCATACTCAGTAGGGTCTATTACAAACTCTTTTACAATCCCATCACGAAGTTGTGAAGCATAAGTAACATCAGAAATACTAATCTCATCCATCCCCTCTTTTGAACTTACAACCATTGTTGAAGTTGCTCCATTCATTTTCAGAGCCTCTGCCATTTTTGGAACAAAAGCTTTATCAAAAACACCCAAAAGTGATTTTTTAACCCCTGCAGGATTTGTAAGAGGTCCTAAAATATTAAATATAGTCTTATTTGATATGCTTTTTCTAATAGGAACAATAAACTTCATTGCAGGATGATGATTTTGTGCGAACATAAAAGTAAAACCTGATTCTTCTAAAAGTTTAGCTGAGTTTTCTATGCTTAAATCAAGTTTAACACCAAGAGATTCAAACATATCTGCGCTACCAGATTTTGAAGTGATAGAGCGACTTCCATGCTTTGCAACTGTACTCCCACATGCCGAAGTTAAAAGAGCAACAGTTGAAGAGATATTAAAACTTCCTATCTTATCTCCACCAGTCCCAACAACATCAAGAGCAGTTAAACTAAGTTCTTTAGAAATTGGAAGAGCGATTGCAAAACTTCTCATAACCTCTGCTGCTGCTGCGATAGACTCAACTGAAGTGTTTTCATCAAGGGTCATACTTAGTAAAAACTCTCTCATTTGCTCATCATTCATTTCATGATTAAAAAGAGAGGTAAAGGCTATTTTAGTCTCATCATATTTCATTAAAGTTCCTTGATATATTCATGCTGTAATGATTTTGGAGTAGATTTTGAAGTTGGGATTTGTAAAACTTCATACTTTTTAGAACTCTCAAGATAATTGATAGTGATAATACTACCAACTTCAACATTCTTACTAGCCTTAGCAATAATATCATTTATAAGCACAACTTTATTACTAATCATATCTTGTGCAACTGATCTTCTTTTTGTTATATTTACTGAATTTAAAAATTTATCTATTCTCATAAAGAGCATTGTAGAGTATTAAAACTGAAAACAATGTAAGAGTTGGAACATTTTTTGCATTGTATAGAAAAAAGTATCATTAATGTTAAAATTTACCACTCAAAACATGTTAGAAATCATCACTATTTTAGAAGAAAAGTTAAACTCATTAAATTCAAAAGAGATTATTGAATTTGAAGTTTTAAATCCTGATATACAAAACTCTATTTACGCTGGTAATTTAGTGAAAATAGAGAATGTAAAATATATTTACAGAGGATATAAATCTTGGTGTGATTTAGCTGAGATTTTAAAATGTAAAATACTTACTCCCATAACACGAAACCCACATGCCATAATTATAAGGTATGAAAGACTAAATGAAGATATAAGTTTTCATAAAAACTCAGATACAAAAGAATTTAAATATGGAACTGATTCTATATTTTCAAAAATCTATAAAAATGAAGAACCAGCATTTTTACACTACTACAAACAAGCCTTAAAAAATGTAAATATAAATAAAAGAGTAAGAATTTTAAATCTTGGGGTAAATAGTGGAGATGAATTTGAACTTATACAGCAATACAGTTCAAATTTTGATAATTTAGAGTTAGTTGGGATTGACTACTGTGAATCTGCTATTGAAGAAGCTAAATCTAAGTTCTTAGCATGTGGGAACACCTCATTTTATACTCATGATATAAATGATTTAGCATCACTAGATTTAGGAAAATTTGACTTAATTATAAGCATAGGAACACTACAAAGTTCAAACCTAGAGTTCAACCCTCTTTTCATGTCTATAGTTCAAAATCAATTAAAAAAAGATGGTGCGATGATACTAGGTTTTCCAAACTGCCGTTGGTTAGATGGGGAGATGATTTATGGAGCAAGAGTTAAAAACTATCCATTTTCAGAGATGGGATTACTTTATAAAGATGTAATTTTTTGCAAAAAGTACCTTCAACAAAAAAAGTTTAGAGTAACTATTACTGGAAAAGATTATATTTTTTTAACTGCTACTTCGATAATAAAAAACTAATTAAATCATCTTTTCTCTTCGGTTTACAGAAATAATACCCTTGTCCTATATCGCAACCATTTTCTCTTAAAAATTTCTCTTGTTCTTCATTTTCTATCCCCTCAGCAACATTCACATATCCCATTGTTTGAGATAGTGTAATTATTGCTTTAGCGATAGCTACATCATTTTTATCATGCGGTAAATCATCAACAAATGATTTATCAATTTTAAGTTCATCAATAGGAAAAAGTTTTAAATAACTTAAAGATGAATGCCCAGTTCCAAAATCATCAACTGATATACTAAATCCTAACTCTTTTAACTCTTTTAACAGCTTTATACTATAATTTATATTTTTCATAATATGTGTCTCAGTAATTTCAAGTTTAATTTCATTAATACTAATTCCAACATTTTCTATTATCTTCATAATCTCACTTACAAATGTCTCTTGATAAAGTTGTACAGTAGATATATTTATAGAGATTGTTTCTAGTGTTTTAGAATTTTGCTTAAATATTAAAAAATCTCTACATGATTGCTCAAAAATAAAAAGTCCAATATCGATAATAAAACCAGTATCTTCTGCTATAGGTATAAACTTATCAGGAGAAATAAAACCTATTTTATCATTCTCCCATCTTACTAACGCCTCAAGACCAATAACCGTTTTATTTGCAATATCATACTTTGGTTGATACACCATATAGAGTTCAGAGTTTTCTTTTGCAACTTTAAGGGATTGTTCTATATCTAAGCGATTATGAGCATCAATAGAGAGTTTTTTCTGATAATAGCAGTAAGTATTTTTTCCACTATTCTTCGCTTCATACATAGCTATGTCTGCATATTTCAGAAGTTTATTATATTCTTTAGCATCATCAGGGTAAATTGATACCCCTATACTAAGAGTTATATTTAAAGTATTAGTTTTTGTTTGTATTGGTTCTTTAAATAAATTTAAAATCTTTTCACAAACATAAGCAGCACTATAATCATTATTCGGTGATTCTATCACAACAATAAACTCATCTCCACCAACTCGTGCTAACATATCAGACTCTCTCAAGCACTTCTTAATTCTTTTTGAACATTCAACCAATAAATCATCACCTACATCATGACCTAAAGTATCATTAATTACTTTAAATCTATCTAGATCAATAAATAATATAGCAAGTTTAGAATTCTCACGATGAACAATAGGCAAACGATTTTTAACATACTCCTCTATATTTATCCTATTTGGTAAAGATGTAAGTGAATCATGATATGCTATATACTCAACTTTCTCTTTCTCTTGCACATAATCTGTAATATTTAATTTTATAGCTATATAGTTTACAAGTTCTTCATCTTGATAGATAGGCATAATTGAAGCTTTTTCATAAAGCAAAGAACCATCTTTTTTCTTGTTTATAAATTCACCGTCCCATTTTTGTCCATTTTTTAAAGATTCATGTAACTCTTTATAAAATGATTCATCATTCATACCAGATTTTAAAATACGAGGATTCTGTCCAATCAACTCATCCCTTGAGTAACCAGTTTCCATCTCAGTTATTTCATTAACATATGTAATCTTGCTATCAACATCTGTTATAACAATTGAATTATAACTATTTTCAATAGCTGCTCTAAAACCAAGTAATTCATTTCTCATCGTTATTGCCCGTCTATTCATAATAATTAAAATAGATAAAATCATTAATGCTACACTAAATAAAATTATAATAATAATTTTTTCTATAAAAAGATTATCTTGATAATTATCAGTTAAAAATTTATAAAGTTTATTTACTGATTCTGATGTTTTATCTTGATTTTGTAAGTTTCTAATCTCACTAAACTTTTCAATTCTTTTAATATTTAATTTTGCATGTTGAATAAATAATTCTAAAGAATAATCATTTTTTATCTTAGTACC
>JAGGWE010000243.1 GCA_021157665.1 Sulfurimonas sp. | reverse complement strand
TCAATATATTTTTATCAGCAAACATATTTTTTAAAAACATCTCAACTTCATCAAGATTGTTAGGTCCACCCATATTTAGTAAAACTATCGCTTCTTTTGCCATTTAATCCTCTTTAACTCTTAAACTAACTTCATACATCAGCTGTTGTAAGGGTAGCATATCTTCATATATTTTATAAAGTGTATCTATAAATTTTTCACCATTTTCTATAAGATGTGGGTCTAATATTTTATAAGTTGCCATCCCCTTGTAAAGACTCAAGTCGGCATGTGGCATATCTGTATTAAAACCTCTAGGATAGCGTTTATAGCCTTTTTCTAAGTGTGTGTAACCTTTTGCTCTAATAGAGGTTAAAATAGTATCTAACCCTGCTCTTCTAACATCATCGTTTATATACTCTCTAAAAGCGTCAAGCATAGGTTTTTCGAACCATCTAACACCAACTGCTACATAAAGTTCATCTGGTGAGAAGTGAAGATAAAAAGATGAACTTTGCATCCTTTTTCCAGCACCTTGCCAAAATATTACACCGATACGATATTTTAGAGGTACTTTTATCGCACCCATTCTTCTTGTATCTCTGTAAATTCTATAAAGTGATTTGTTAATTTTTGGGGAGAAGTTTATTGTAGGTTCAAGAGCTTGAAGATGCTCTCCAAACTCCTCTACAAAGGCACGAGATGGCTCTAGTATATACTCTTCATACTCTTTACGATGAGCCTCAAACCACTCTTTGTTATTGTTCTTACGAATCGACTCTAAAAAAGGCAGAGTTTTTTCACTAAAACCTTTAAACTCCATAGTCAGACTTTAGACTAGCTTTCTATTTCTAAATGCTAAAGCAACTACTACAAATATGATTAGGTAAGTTACTGGTACAAAATCAGGAACGGGAACAGGGTCACCTTTTGCATATGAGTGAAGTCCTGCAAGATAATAATTTACTCCAAAATATGTCATAAGAACTGTTGTAAACGATAGAAGAGAGATTATAGCAAAATTAAATTCACTATAAATCTCTTTTATAAAGCGTAAATGAACAACAACTGCATAAACTATAATACTAACTAATGCCCAAGTCTCTTTTGGATCCCAACCCCAATATCTACCCCAAGATTCATTTGCCCAAACTCCACCTAAAAAGTTTCCTAAGGTTAAAAGCACTAAACCAACCATTAAACTCATCTCGTTAATAGCATTTAACTCTTTTATTGATAAACTGATATGCTTTTCATTGTTTTTAGTTTTAAAAATGAAAAGTAAAATAGAGATAAACCCAAGTAATGCTCCAAGAGCTAAGAAACCATAACTTGCCGTAATCATTGAAACATGAATACTTAACCAGTAAGAGTTAAGAACAGGAACAATATTTGTAACCTGAGGATCCATCCAGTTTAAGTGTGCAACAAATAAAATAAGTCCTGCTAAAACACCAGTTGATGCCATAGTCATAGATGAGCGTTTAGAGAATATAAATCCAGCTAAAACTGTTGCCCAAGCTATATAAATCATAGACTCATAACCATCTGACCATGGTGCATGACCTGAGATATACCATCTATTTCCAAGCCCTACCGTATGAGCGATAAAGAAAATAAGAAGTAACCAAAATGTTATTTTTGAATAAATATCAATTTTAAAACTTGGTTTTAGAATTTTTACAAAACTTAAAATCAAAAGTATCATACCAACTAAAAGATAAAAAGGGTAAAGTCTTTCAAAGATTTTTGTTTTATTATAAAAAACCTCTGCTGATATTCTTCCATCTGATGGGTAAACTTCCCCACCATAAAATTTCTGATACTCAACTATCTTTGCTAAAGCTACATTTGAAGCAGTCCAATCACCAGTTTTTAAAGATTTATCTATAGATGTAAAATACTCAACAGCAATCGTTCTAAGTCTTTCACCATTTTCCTGAGTAAAACCTTGTAAAGCTTCAATAGTAGCAAACCATTTGTTATTTGCATCATTTGGTTTTGGCCATATTTTCATTAATGAACCAGTATAAACCATATAAATAACATTTACTCTTTCATCAACTTTTAAAATCTCTTTATCTAGTTTATTTCTATATTTTGGTTCTTTTCTTGTAGCTTCATTTACACTTTTAGCAAGTTTATACCCTTCCATTGTTTTAGAATCTTTAAAAAATTGTGAAAAAGAAGCATATACTGTACCTTTAGCAGCACCTATAAGTTTATTTACCTCGTCATCTTTAGTTCTAATTAATTTCACATCTCTATATGCCTGAGGCTTAATCATCATCCCTAAAATCACTTGATTTGCATTCAGTTTATGACTACCTACCTTAACTGATGCACTTCTATGAACCTTAGCCATAATCTCTGTTGAGAGTGTATCCATTGGCTTCATTCTACCACCACTATCTTGAATAATAAGTTCACCAAATTTATTGGCATGTGCTTTGTCAAAAGAGATGATTGTTTTTATGTTTGGATTTACTTCCTCTGCATAAGATGGTGTAGCAATAGATGCTAAAATTCCAAATGCAAGAAGAATTGAAAGTGCTTTCTCATCACAAGCTTTTTTTGCTTTTGCTGCTAATTTTGAAAAACGGTTACTTCTTGAAAACAGTGACCAAAACATCCCAAGTCCAAGTAAAAAATAACCAATATATGATGGTAAAGTTCCTGGGTCATTGTTTACTGAAAGGATAGTACCTCTTTCATCTCTGTCATAAGAAGCTTGAAAAAATCTAAATCCACGATGTTCTAAAATATTGTTCATAAAAATCCTATATGGTTTTTCTATACCTTGCTCTTTATCAATCAAAATAACTTCACTTGCATATGATTGAGGACTCATAGAACCTGGGTAACGGTCAAGTTGAAAATCTTTTAAATATATAGAGAATGGAAGTTGAAGTTCAATAGAACCATAAGAAAGATAAATATCAACACCATTTACCTCACTATAATGTTTTCTAGCCATAGTTCCAACCTGTCCAAAAACAAAAGACTCTTTAGAAACCCCATCAACTGTTATTTTAAATTTAAGAGCATCTTGCCCTGATCTTTGTGGCGATGCTTTTGGGTCTGATATGATTTGTGTCTTGGCATGTGCAATAAAATCTCGAAGTACAAAATTAGTTATTCCTGCTGTAAAAAGTGTTCTCGTGCTAAAAACCTCTTTTTCATTTATCTCTAACTTACCTTTTGAACCATCATCCATTTTAAGATAATCTAAATTCATTGGGTGATTCATATAAAGTTTATCGTCTTTAACAAAAATAGAAATAACAGGTTTTATAAAAGTTTGGTTGGTTTTTGAGTTAAAATCTAAGATTATATCCTGAGCCTCATAAATCTCACCCTCTTTTAATGCAATAGGCTTACCCTCACCATCGACAGTTACCATCATATTTGCAACTGCAAATCCACCAGTTTTTACAGAAATAGTCTCTTCAATCGCATCAGGAATATGTGCGATTAGTTCAATATCAACATTTTTTCCATCAACCGTTAATGATGAAGTTATACTATTCCCACCTCTTTTTGAAAGATATAAAGTTTGAGATGTTGAATCTTTTTTATCTCCAACCTTAGCTTCAACATTAAAATAAGTATTGCTACTAATCATAGTTGAGGCACTGCCACCCTCACGAATATGCATAGTACCCTCATAGCCTATATAACGAGTTACTGCTGCTCCAAAAATTATAATAACAAAAGCGATATGAAAGATAAATAATGGTGCTTTTTTCAGAGAAAACATCTTGTATTTTTCAATATTTAGTATAAGATTTATAGTTAAAAATGCAAGTAAAACTTCAAACCATCTAGCATTATATATCTCAGCTTTAGCCGTAATAGTTCCATAATCATTTTCTACAAATGTTGCATAACCACAAGCAAAGGCAAAAATTGACATTAAAAGCACCATAGTTTTCATCGAGCTAAGCACCGAAAAAAGTTGTTTCATATTGAATATCCTTAATTAAAAAGGATATTTTAGTTAAATAAAACTAATGCAAAGATAAGAAGAATCTAAATTAAAAAATTTAAAACTGCTGATACCTATTCTTTCCACTTTTTTTAGCTCTATACATCGCTTCATCTGCATATTTTAAGAGATTTATTTCATCTTGAGCATCATCAGCATGATGTCCTAAGGTGTCATTAATCTCTTTAAAATTATCAAGATCTATAAAAAAGAGAACAACATTCTTATTTTGTAAATTTTCTGCTACAGAATTTAATTTACAGCAACTTTTAAAGTTTCAATATCTTGAAATGCTGATAGCAATATAATATGTTAATGTAAAATTACTTAATGACATTATATTTTCTCTTTTAAAATTATTTCAAAAGATGCACCATTATCTTTATTAAATACATCTAGTTTTCCATCCATATGTTCTTCTATTATTATTTTACTCATATAAAGTCCAAGTCCTGTACC
>JAGGWE010000182.1 GCA_021157665.1 Sulfurimonas sp. | reverse complement strand
GTTGGAGTTTAAGAGCATTACTTGATGAGGGTTTTAACGGAGTTCGTGGAAGAGTTGAATCTGATGCTCCAAAACATTTCCGTGAAGCACTTGGACAGATGGCAAACTTTTTAGGTATTCTTCAAAGTGAGTGGGCTGGGGCTCAGGCATTTTCATCATTTGATACATATCTTGCTCCTTATGTATTTAAAGATAAATTATCATTTAAAGAGATAAAAAAAGCTGTTAGAAGTTTTGTATATAACCTAAATGTTCCTGCTCGTTGGGGGCAATCTCCTTTTACAAATATCACTATTGATTGGACTGTACCAGATGATTTAAAAGATCAGATTCCAACTAGAAAACAAAACCACCTGCTTAAAGATGTTTTGGATAGCGAATTGGAAAAAATTGCACTTGAGCGTGGTTGTGATTCGCTAGAAAATATGACATACAAATATTTTCAAAAAGAGATGAACCAAATCAATAAAGCCTATTATGAAATTATGACAGAGGGTGATAAAACTGGGCAACCATTTACATTTCCAATCCCTACTGTAAATATAACTGAAGATTTTGACTGGTATGGAGAAAATACAGACATTCTTTTTGAAAATACAGCGAAAATTGGTTCTTCGTATTTTCAAAACTTTATAGGTTCTCAGTATAAAAGAGATGAAAATGGTGAGCTTGTTCCAAACGAAGAAGCATATAAACCTGGGCATGTGAGAAGTATGTGTTGTAGATTGCAACTTGACTTACGAGAGTTGCTTAAACGGGGTGGTGGACTTTTTGGAAGCGCTGAAATGACAGGTAGTATTGGCGTTGTAACACTAAATATGGCTAGACTTGGATTTTTATATAAAGGGGATAAAGATGCTCTCATGCTGAGAATAGACCAACTCATGAATCATGCAAAAAATACTTTAGAGAAAAAAAGAGTCTTTATCCAAGAGATGTATGATAGAGGACTATTTCCATATACACAAAGATATCTTCCAGGGTTTAAAAACCACTTCTCAACAATCGGTGTAAATGGGATGAATGAGATGATTTTAAACTTTACAGACAACTCTTATGATATTAGTTCAGATAAAGGGATAGAGTTTGCAACTGAAATTTTAAATCATATGCGATCAAGAATGATTGAGTTTCAAGAAGATACTGGAAATCTTTATAATCTTGAGGCTACTCCTGCTGAGGGAACTACTTATAGATTTGCTAAAGAAGATAAGAAAAGATATGGGGATAGCATTATTCAGGCTGGGATGGATGAAAATATCTACTATACAAACTCTTCTCAAATTCCAGTAGATTTAACAGATGACCCATTTGAAGCTCTTACACTTCAAGATGATTTACAATGTAAATATACAGGTGGAACAGTTCTTCATCTATATATGCAAGAAAAAGTAAGTTCAACTGAGGCTTGTCGAAAATTGGTTAAAAATGTAATCTCAAACTTTAGACTTCCATATATCACCGTTACACCTCTGTTTTCAGTATGTCCTAAACATGGATATATCTCTGGAGAACATGAGTTTTGCCCTAAGTGTGATGAAGAATTAATTCAAGAATCACAAAATTTGGAACTAGAAGTTTCGTAAATAAAAACAAAGGAATAAGTTATGAGTAAAAATGAGATGTTAGCTATGCTAAGTGAAAAAAGACAAAAGTGTATAGTTTATACAAGAGTTATGGGTTATCATAGACCTGTGGAGAGTTTTAATATAGGGAAAACGGGTGAACACAAACAAAGAAAACAATTTATTCAGCACTAAAGTTGTCTATGATATAACAAAATTTACACACCTTGATTATCCTGAACATCTAGCTTGTATAGTTTGGTTTTCGGGGTGTAATATGAGGTGTGACTATTGCTACAATAAAGATATTGTATTTTCTAAGAATGGGGTGTGTTCTTATAATGATGTCTTAGAGTTTTTAAAAACAAGAGTAAATCTTTTAGATGCTGTTGTACTCTCAGGTGGAGAGGCAACTTCACATGAGTTAGTTGAATTTTGCAAAGAGATAAAAAAACTTGGTTTTTTAATAAAGTTAGACACTAATGGAACAAACCCACATATCATAAGAGAGTTGCTAGATTTAGGTTTACTGGACTTTGTAGCACTTGATTATAAAGCACCTAAAGATAAATTTCTTCAAATCACTCACTCAAATAAATATGACGAATTTTCAGACACCTTAGATTTACTCTTAGCATGTGAAATAGAGTTTGAGGTTAGAACAACTCTGCATTATGATTTACTCAACGAAAATGATATTAACACAATTATTAAAGATCTATCACAAAAAAAATATACTAAAAAATATTATATACAAGAATTTTTAGATACAGGAATAAACATTGCAAATCTTGAAAAACCTTCTAAATCTTTTGATAAAACAAAGCTTCTTGACAATATAGAAATTATTTGGCGATAAAAATCTAATTTTATTGACATATATCATCTAATTAGATTTAATTATCAGTTATATTTCTCTCTTCTTAAGGAGATAATTACTTAGCATGAAAAAAATTTTATTAACACTTACTCTAACTATTTTAACATTAAATGCAGACATTGAAAATGGAAAAGATGTTTATGCCCAAAACTGTGGTAATTGCCATAGAATAGATATGAAAGGTGGCGATGGAAAAGATTTTAATATAGTCTCTTATACTAGAAAAAAAGAGGATGTTATAAAATATGTAACTAACCCAGCTAAAACATTTAAAGAATTTGGTTACAATGCAAATGCTATGCCAAAACTACCTCTTAGTAAACAAGAGATTAAAGATGTAAGCGAATATATTGACTCACTACAAAAATTTAAAAAATGGATGATAAAGTAGTTGTTTGAATTTATATATTGATAAAATTATATGATAAGTGTATAAAAAGGAGTTCTAAATGAAATGGTTAGTTGGACTTTTAATAGTTTGCAGTAGTTTGTTTTCTGATATTATAGTAGTAGCTAGTGATGGTAATAATTTAAATTCAGATATTAGTTCAAAAGCTTCAAGGTGTAATTATTATATCTTTCTTGATAGAAATGGAAAAATATTAGAGATTTCAGAAAATATATATAAAGATGTAAAAGGTGGTGCAAGTTCTAAATTAATTGAAATGTTAAATAGTAAAAAAGTATCACATATGATTGCTTCAAATTTTGGAGATAAATTAACAAAATCGTTAAATTCAAATAGTATTAAATATACAATTTATAAAGGTAATATAAATACATTCATTGAGCAAGTACTTAAAAAATAGTATATATTAGAAGATTAAAAAAAAGTGGTACCCCCTACACGATTCGAACGTGTGGCCTACGCCTTAGAAGGGCGTTGCTCTATCCAGCTGAGCTAAGGAGGCATGTTAAAAAAACTTGTCGATAAACTCTTGATTTTCTTAAAATCAAAGCTTTAGTGTCCAAGTGACTAGCGTAGATAAATGGACTTGTTCATTTATCGTTTAAAAAATGGTACGCCCGATAGGATTCGAACCTATAACCCTCGGAGCCGAAATCCGAAACTCTATCCAGTTGAGCCACGAACGCTTCCAATTATTATTTAATTGTTAAAAAAGTTTTTTATATTTAAAGTTATTGAATGGGGTGGGATACGGGATTCGAACCCGCGACCCCCGGCACCACAAACCAGTGCTCTAACCAACTGAGCTAATCCCACCATGCGAAAGTTATAAATATAAAAAGGTGGTCGGGGTGAAAGGACTCGAACCTTCGGCCCCCTGGTCCCAAACCAGGTACTCTAACCATACTGAGCTACACCCCGACCTATTCAAGAATCAAACACAAGTGCTGATTAATGAGCCGGAATTATAGTCAATATAACTACAAATGTCAATACTTTTTGAGTAATTCTTTTATATATTTATAATTTTAAGTATAATTGCCCCAATTAAAAGGGATTATAATTTATGAAAATAGCAAGGTTTAGTAGGATTGGTTTTATTTTAGCAGCAGCAGGAAGTGCTGTTGGACTTGGAAATATATGGAAATTTCCTTATATCGCAGGTGAGTATGGTGGTGGTGCTTTTGTATTGATTTATCTCATAACTGTACTTCTTATTGGTTTTTCAATTATGATTGCAGAGATGCTTATTGGTTACCTTGGAAGAAAGGATGGGGTAACATCTTTTGAAAATTTAGCCCCTAGAAATAAAGATTTATGGAAAGTTGGTGGCTTTCAAGGTTTAGCTGGGCTTTTTATTATGATATTTTATTCTGTCGTTATCGGATGGATATTTCACTACATTGTAACTTCACTAACTCATCTTCCATCAACGGTACAAGAAGCTGAAACAACTTTTAATGCCATGCTTCATACTGATGTTTTTACACAACTTTTTTATCATACCCTTGCCTTCATCTGGATAACCTATGTTTTAACTAAAGGTATTAAAGGTGGCATAGAAAAGATGAACTTAATTTTGATGCCAACACTTATGATAATTCTTCTTAGTATGTTTGCCTATGCTGTTTCACTTGATACTTTTGGACAAGCTGTTGATTTTATGTTTAAGGCTGATTGGTCTAAAATAGATTCAAATGCTTTTGTAGTTGCTGTTGGACATGCATTTTTTACCCTCTCTCTTGGTATGGGTGCAATTATGACATACTCTGCTTCAATGGAGAAAGGCTCAAACCTTATTACAAATGCTTTTTGGGTTGTGTTTTTAGATACTGCTATTGCCATAATAGCAGGATTGATGCTTTTTACTTTCCTTTATCAGTATGGTTCAGGTCCAGCAAAAGGTCCCGGTTTAGTTTTTATCTCTCTTCCTGCTGCTTTTTATGAGATGGGGATTTTAGGTAACTTTTTTGCTGTTATATTTTTCATAGCTCTTGCATTTGCAGGACTTACATCTTCTGTTTCACTTGTTGAGCCCATGGTTCAATACTTTATAGATAGATTTAGATGGAGTAGATTAAAAGCTTCTATCTCTATGGGACTATTTTTCTACCTCATCGGTATCATTGCCCTACTCTCAAACATAGATGGCTACAAAGAGATGCTAACTTGGGGGGATAAAAACTTCTTTGACTGGGTTGATCACTTTACTGCTGCTATCATGCTTCCTCTTGGCGGTTTAGTTATGGCTGTGTTTGTTGGCTTTGTAATTGAAAAGCAAAGGGTTGAAGCGATTTTAAGACCTCAGCTTGGTTTTGCTTTTGATGCTTGGTACTTTTCACTTCGTTATATAACTCCAGTTGCTATGTTTATCGTTATGCTATCACTTATGGGGGTTTTATAGATGAGAAGTATAGGTCAACAATGCAAAGACATCATAAAAAGAGAGGGGATAAACCTTAGTTCAAATATTGACTATGAGATTAACGGAGAAATTCAATCACTTACTATCGAGTGGATAATAGACGCTTATATGCAAGCCTCAGAGGAAACACATCAAGTTTTTTTAGATGCACTAAAATTATCTTTAGAAACTAAAGGTATGGGAGTTGATAAGTTTTTTGAAGATATGGGACAGTTAATTTTAATGACCCATTTATCGGATAAATTAGAGGTTTAAACACGGAACCGATGCTCTAGTGAAGATGAATCATCGCTTCCAAATTGAGACAAATAACGGAACCGATGCTTTAGCTTCGGCATGTGGCTTTAAAGTTGAAATTCACATGCCAGTTGGCGAAGATAAATCATCGCTTCCAAGATGGAGATATATAGTTTTTTAAAACTGAATCATTCCGTCGATTGGACTTGATGCAGTTGCATAAGGTCTTTTTGGAATACGACCAGAAAGATAAGACATTCTTCCAGCTCTAACAGCATGTTTCATAGCCTCAGCCATAATCATTGGATTTTGAGCCTGAGCGATAGCAGTGTTAGTTAAAACACCATCAGCACCTAATTCCATTGCATAAGCTGCGTCACTTGCACAACCAATTCCTGCATCAACGATTACTGGAAGAGAAACAGCTTCACGAATGAAAACGATATTGTAAGGATTTTGAATACCTAAACCTGAACCAATAGGAGCAGCAAGAGGCATGATAGCATGTGAACCTGCGTCTTCAAGTCTTTTAGCCATAATCGGGTCGTCTGAAGTGTAAGACATGATAGTAAAACCATCTTTAGCTAAAACTTCACATGCTTTAATCGTTTCAAGCACATCAGGATAAAGAGTTTTCTTAGTATCTCCGATAACCTCTAGTTTGATTAAATCAATTCCAGTAGCTTCTCTCATAAGTCTAAAAGTTGTAATAGCTTCTTCAGCAGTTACACAACCAGCAGAGTTTGGAAGAAATTTTACATTTGTACCTGCAAAAGTATCTCTTAAATTCTCTTTATCTGGGTCAGTAATATTTAATCTTCTAATTGCAACTGTAATAAGTTCACTTCCTGAAGCTAAAGTTGCATCTCTTGTAGCTTCAAAAGAATCATACTTTCCACTACCAACAATTAGGCGAGAACCTAACTCATATTTTCCGATTTTTAAAATGTTATTCATTAGTTTATTCCTATTTATCACTCAAACAAACTCGTTCCCATGCTCTGCTTGGGAATGCATATACATGAGAGAGAAGATGAGTATTTATATTTTTGCAGTTATAACATAAGAAAACTTATAGATTGCAAATCCCAGCTATCAAATCCTCAGGTGTAAGTGAAAAATCAGCACCTTTAAACCCACATGCCAACTTTGTGTGAGCAAGTGAAGCATTTATAGCAGATTCTAAGGGTGAATAACCTTGAGCCAACAACGCCCCAACTAAACCACTTAAAACATCCCCACTCCCACCTTTTGCTAAGGCCGAAGTCCCATGTGGATTTATATAAAATTCATCTTCGCATGCCAAGATTACATTTGCACCTTTTAAAAGAAGTGTGGCATGTGGAAATGCAGCACAAAATATCTCTACATATTTAAAACGGTTTTCTTGTAACTCATCTACTGAAATATCTGCTAAATCAACTCTTTTTAAAAGTGATACAAATTCTTTGGCATGTGGAGTTAAAACAATATTTTTTCTTTTTAAAATCTCTAAAAGTAATGGCATGTGGAAAATATCAGCATCACAAACCATAGGAAAATCATTATCTAAAAATTTATCCATCTCTTGAAGACTAAACTCATCCCCTAAACCCATTCCACATGCTAAGGCTGTTGTAGTTTTTGGTAAAGTATGCGAATACATTATCGTTTCTGGTATTCTCTCTTTTTCATAACCAACAAGAGTAACCAAACCAGCACCAAATCTAAGAGCAGATTTAGCACTCATAATACTTGCCCCTGCTTTTTCTCCACATGCCAAGGCTAAATGTCCATAAGTCCCTTTATGTGAATCTTTTTTAGTTCTATAAGGAAGTGCAATATCTTCTAAATCAAGTAAATTCCAATTTGATTCACCCTCATAAATATCTCTTGAAATTCCTAAATCTAAAACCTTTATCTCTCCTACAAATTCCTTAGCCTTATCACTAAACATAGATTTTTTTAAAGCTCCCATCGTTAGAGATATATCAGCTACAAATATATTTTCATCACAACTCCCATCAGCCTTTAAGCCAGATGAAATATCACAAGCAATTTTATAAGCATTTAGTTTATTTATTGTTTGAAGTACAGCTTTTGCCTCATAATTAAACTCACCTTTAAATCCAGTTCCATAAAGAGCATCAACTAAAATATCACACTCATTTAACTCTATAGTAACTTTTACACCTATCTTTCGAGAGCGTTTATCTTGGAGAATAGCCATCTCTGATTTTGGCTCTTTTACATAAAAAATCTTAACATCATAATCCCCATGCAAAAGTCGAGCAAGGGCTATCCCATCAGCTCCATTATTTCCACTTCCACATGCCACGATTACGCTAGAGTTTTTAACAAATTTAGAACGAATAAATTGAGCCATACCATCAGCCGCATGTTCCATTAAAATATCTTCACTTAAGCCAAATTCATCATAACATCGCTTATCTAAAGTTCCAACTTCATCGAATAATTTTTGCATCTCTTCTCCCTCTTCTGTGATTATACACTATATTTATAGAGAGGTACTTATGCTATAATTATCAGTAAATATTATACAAATAATTGGAATATAATTGTGAACAATATAGATGCAAATAAAACTACACTGACAATATCATTAGCCCTCTCTGGTGGTGGAGCAAGGGGAACTTTTCATTTAGGTTTTATACAAGCACTCCAAGAACATAATGTTGAGATAAAAGTGATTAGTGGAACTAGTGCTGGAGCGATAGTTGGTGGAGCAATTGCCTGTGGTCTTAAACCAAAAGAGGTGCTAAAAACTCTAAAATCAGATGAATTTAGAAGGCTTTTTAAATTTAACTGGTTTAAAAAAAGCTTATTTCACATAAATTATCACTCACCTTCCATGAACAAACTTTTTACACTTGATGATTTATCTAAAACAAAAATACCTTTTTATGTATGTGTAACCGATATGGAATCTCAGGAAAATATTTATACCAATAAGGGAGATGGAAAAAGTCTCATAACAGCATCTTGTTCAGTAGTTCCACTCTTTGAACCATTTATCTACAAGGATAAAATTTTGGCAGATGGTGGGATATTGGATATGATGCCCACTACACCACTTACAAAATATGATTATCCTATTTTAGGTATAAATCTCATGCCAAGTGAGATGCCAAAAAAACACTCATTTTTTAGTTTAACAAAACGAGTTTGGCAACTTCTATTAACTTCAAATATTTCAGATAATATAAAAAAATGTAAATGGTATATCGCACCTATGGAGATTACAAAAATCAAAATCTTTTCTCTTAATAATCTTCAAGAGGGGTTTGATTTAGGCTATAAACATGGTCTTAGATGGTGTAAAACTCAGCTATAAGCTAAAAAGGGTATAATCACATTATGAATTACAAAAAGATAGCACAAGAAACTTTAGAGATTGAAGCACAAACACTATTGTCTGCTGCAAAAAACATGAATGATGTTTTTGACAAAGCAGTTGAGATTATTCTTTCATGCCAAGGTAAATTGATTATCACTGGTGTTGGGAAATCTGGACTTATTGGGGCGAAGATGGCGGCTACTTTTGCTTCTACTGGTACTCCTAGTTTTTTTCTTCATCCAACTGAAGCACTTCATGGTGATTTAGGGATGATTAGTCCAAATGATGTTGTGATAGCTATTAGTTACAGTGGTGAGAGTGAGGAGTTAAGTTCTATCTTACCTCATATTAAAAGATTTGGTACTCCACTTATCGGGATGACTCGAAATCGAAACTCTACACTTGGTCAGCATAGTGATTTAGTTATTGATGTTGTTGTTGAAAAAGAGGCTTGTCCTTTAGATATTGCACCTACAAGTTCAACTACTTTAACTTTGGCTCTAGGTGATGCTTTGGCAGTTTGTTTAATGAAAGCAAGAGATTTTAAAAAAAGTGATTTTGCCTCTTTTCACCCTGGTGGTGCTTTAGGAAAACAGCTTTTTGTAAAAGTTTCAAACTTGATGCAAACTAAAAACTTACCAATTGTGAAAAAAGACACAAAAGTAAAAGATGCGATTTTAAGTATCAGCGAGGGGAGACTTGGAACTGTTTTAGTAACAGATGAAGAGGATAAACTTATTGCACTTGTAAGTGATGGAGATATTCGTCGAGCCTTACTTACTGAAAACTTTTCACTTGATGATGAAGTTTTACAGTATGCAACACTCAACCCTTCCACATGCCAAGATGAAAATATGTTGGCAAGTGAAGCACTTGTTTTGATAGAAGAGAAAAAAATACAACTTTTAGTAATTACAGACAAAAATAAAAAAATTAAGGGTGTTTTACATATTCACACTTTGATAGAAAAAGGAATATCATAATATTATGATGAGATTAAACAAATATATTGCGCACCACTCAAGCTACTCACGAAGAGAAGCAGACAAAGCTATCCAAGATGGTTATGTTAGAGTTGATGGCGAAATCCAAGAAAACCCTGCTACACAAGTTGATGAAAAAGAAGTAATCGTTTATGTAAGTGGGAAACAAGTTACTCCAAAAGATAAATATACAGTTATCGTTTATAACAAACCAAAGGGTGAACTTGTAACAAAAAGTGATCCAAGAGGTAGAAAAACAATTTTTGATGGCTTAGATAAAAAGTTCAAACACTTCATCCCTGTTGGTCGCTTAGATTTCCTAACAGAAGGTGTTTTACTTCTTACTGATGCTTCAAAAGTTGCAACTGCTTTGATGAACTCTGGATTAGAGAGAATCTATAAGGTAAAAATTAAAGGTGAAGTTACACCAGAGATGGAAGCTGCAATGATGAATGGCTTAGAGTTAGCTGATGCAACTGCTGGTGGACATTCTCACTCTGATATTACAAGTATGACTTTCGCTCCGTTTATTGGATATAAAATTCAAAAAAGTGAGCATAACTACTCAATTTTAAAAATCGCAATCTCTGAGGGTAAAAACCGTGAGATTAGAAGATTTTTTGCTCATTTTGGAGCAGAAGTTGCTGATTTAAAAAGACTATCTTTCGCAGAAGTTGAGTTAAATAATCTTCCAACTGGTAAAACTAGATTTTTAACTAGAAGTGAGTATTCGGCTCTTTTTACATTCCTAAAAGCTGATGAAAAAGAACAAAGAGAAATAGGTAAAACTAAAAAAGACACAAGAAAAAAGTAGAAATAACTTTGTCAGATTTCACACAACTTCTTCGCCCAAAAAACTTTGATGAACTTGTAGGGCAGGAACATTTAAGTTCCCCCTCTGCACCACTTCGAGTGTTATGTGAAAAACAGGTTTTAGGGCATAGTTTTTTCTATGGTCCTGCTGGAGTTGGAAAGACCTCTATCGCTCGTATTATTGCTACTACGATGGATATGCCCTTTTATGAGTTCAATGCCACCTCACTAAAAATCGAACAATTACGAAAAATATTTGAACAGTATAAAAATGCTCTTCAAAAACCACTTATATTTATAGATGAAGTTCACCGTTTGGCTAAAAATCAACAAGAGGTTTTACTTCCTGTTATGGAAAACAACTCTGTTTTAGTTATTGGTGCATCAACTGAAAATCCATTTTTTTCATTGACCTCTGCTATCCGTTCTCGCTCAATGCTTTTTGAGTTAAAAAATATCTCAAATGAAGCTTTAGAAAAATTACTAAGCTTGGCATGTGGGAAAGTTAATTTAACTTTTGATGAGGATGCAAAAGACTATCTAGTTAAAAGCTCTGGTGGTGATGCTAGGGCAATGTTAAAGCTTTTAGAGTTTAGCTCAAACATTGACACACATATCACTTTTGAATTATTAAAATCGCTCCGTCCACATGCCATAAGTGGTGGAAGTAGTGAAGCAGGGATTCATTATGATTTAATCTCTGCGATGATTAAGTCTATAAGAGGCTCAGATGCTAATGCAGGAATTTATTATCTCGCTCGTTTAATAGAGGGTGGAGAATCTGCTGATTTTATAGCAAGAAGACTTGTGATTTTAGCAAGTGAAGATATAGGAAATGCAAATCCTCAGGCTTTAACTTTAACAACTTCTGCCATGACAAGTGTAAGTAAAATTGGTTTTCCAGAAGCAAGAATTATTTTGGCTCAAGCCGTAGTTTATCTTTGTGCTTCTCCAAAATCAAACTCTTCATATTTAGCAATAAATAAGGCTATAAAATCTGTAAATGATGGAGTTCTACTGGATATTCCAGAGACAATAAAACAACAAAATAAAAATTATCTAAACCCTCATAACTTCGGTGGATATGTAAAACAAGAGTATCTTTTAAAGACATTAAAATTTATTGAGTTAAAAAGTATCGGTTATGAGAAAAAAATGAAAGAATGGCTAGAAAACCTTACTAACTTTAGTTAATTTTAATTATCTTAATACTACACTATATTAAATATATATTATATAAGGAATAATAATGGAAATAGCAACATCTTCAAATATAATAACGATAACTGGAAATATTAAAAGCATAAGTGACTTTCAAAATATAAAGTCTTCTATTGATGCTTTAATAATAGGAGAGGGAAGTATTATTATAAATATCAAAGATTCTATCTCTATTACATCTTCCGTTATAGGTTATTTTAATAAGCTTGTTTTAAAAGATAAAATAAACATACAAATGAAAATTGGGAATTCTCAATTAATGGATTTATTACAAGATTTAAATCTTGTAAAAGTTTTTAATGCAAGACAGGCGTAAATATGACTATTAAAAATAAGTTAAACTTTATAAATGTCTTAATTGTAGTATTTCTGCTTGCGGTAATATCTATAACTATTACAAAATCTTCAACACAAAGAGATACAATTCTCCAAGCACAAGAGTTAAATGTACTTTCAAAAAAACTTAGTCTTTTAATACATGAAACACAAAAAGAAAGAGGGGCGAGTGCTGGTTTTCTTGGTTCTAAAGGAACAAAATTTGTAGAAATTCTTCCAAAACAAAGAGTTTTAACAACAACAAGAAACAAAGAGTTATTGAGTTATATATCAACACTTGACTTAAGTTCATTTTCAAAAGAATTACAACAAGAGATAGCTAACTTTAAAGCAGATATGAACAAAGTAGATAATATTAGAACGCAAGTTGATTCTTTAAGTATAAGCGTAAAAGATGAAGTTACCTACTATACAAAAATGAATGCGAAAATATTAAATATCGTAGCCCTTACTGCAAAACTTGCGAATACTCAAGAGTTAGTAAAATCTTTAGATGCTTACACAAACTTTTTAAAATCAAAAGAAAGAGCAGGAATAGAAAGAGCTGTACTTAGTGGAACCTTTGCCGCAGATAAGTTTGGTACAGGTATGTTTGCAAAATTAATTACTTTAATAGCAGAACAAAATGCTTATATGGACTCATTTTTAAGTATGGCAACTGAAGATTCAAAAAAGTTTTATAAAACTACAATTAACTCACCAGTTGTTGATGAAGTTAATAAAATGAGAAATATTGCTAAATCAAAATCAAATGAAGGTGGCTTTGGAGTAGATAGTGTTGTATGGTTTAAAACAATTACTAAAAAAATTAATCTTTTGAAAAAAGTTGATGATGAACTTGCTTCTCAAAATACAGCCTTACTTAAACAACTTGAGAGTGATTCAAAAATAAATGCAATTATCTCTATATCAAGTTATGCAGGTTTTGCAATTATTTTAACAATTATTTTATTATTTATAAGTAGAGGTATCAACAATAATGTTGGTGATAGCTTAAATAAAATTAAATGTGTATCTAGCAAACTCGATTTAACCTGTGATGTTGTAGTTCATGGAAATGATGAAATATCCCAAATTTCAAGAGCATTACATGAGATGATTAGTGCTTTTAAAAATAGTGTTCATAATTCTCAAGATGTATCACTAGCAACATCAAATGAAAGCGAGAAACTAAATGATGTTGTTAATAAATTAACTGAAAATGGTGAGATAGCTGATGAAAGTATCAAAAAAATAAATATTTTAATTACTGAGGTTGGCGAGAGACTAGATACTGTTGAGGATGCTTCTATCACTGTTTCTGAAGATTTAAATAGTACCTCTGAAGTTCTTGATAGTTTTATCGATAAACTTGGTTCTGTTGTTGTAGATATTGAAGATGGAAGCGAACGCCAACTTGAACTTGTTCAAAAAGTATCTTCACTTACAGAACAGGCCAAAAATATTAAAGATGTTCTTAGTATTATTTCAGATATTGCAGATCAAACAAATTTACTTGCTCTTAATGCTGCAATCGAAGCGGCTCGTGCTGGTGAGCATGGTCGTGGTTTTGCAGTTGTTGCAGATGAAGTTAGAAAACTAGCGGAGAGAACACAAAAAAGCTTAAGCGAAATTAGTGCAAATGTTAATCTCATTACTCAAAATGTAATTGAGATTGCAGAAGAGACTAATTACACTTCAAAAAATATGAATTCTATCTCTAATTCTGCTCAAAGCTTAATAGCATCTTCACAAAAGACAAAAGAAAATCTTATTGTTACTGGTGAAAAATCAAAAGATGTAATGCACCAGAGTACATATATAGCAACAAAAACTAAAGAACTTATTGGTAATATGGATGAAGTAATTAATATTTCAAATAAAAATGTTGAACATAGACAAGAGGTAGAAGATGTTTCTCATATTCTTTCTAATAATGCTACAAAACTTAAAAATGAATTATCTAAATTCACAATCTAATGCATAATATACCTCAAGACCAAAAAGATAGGGAATTAAAAAAACTTCAAGAAAAAGAGAGTTATAATTCATATCAAGAAGATTTAGGCTTAAGAAAAGAATTAAATATTTTAAGAAATGATTTCTACTATCAAATGATTAATCATAATAATATCTCTTTAGTTGATTTTTTATATCATCCTCTTGATGTAATGAGTGGTGATGCCTATACGGCAAGACGAATTGATGAAAACAGCACTTTTTATCTTATGGTTGATGGGATGGGGAAAGGGCTTTCAGCCTCATTAACAGCAATGCTCATAACATCATTTACAAATTATGTTATAGACACTATGCTCTCAACAGATAATTATGATTTAGCTATACTCATTAATGAAACTATGAAATATATTCAACCAATACTCTTAGATGAAGAGGCTTTAGCGATTGATTATATTGAAATAAATAATAAAGACAATATGATTTACTATGCTAAATTTGCTATGCCTGTTTTACTAATGGAGAATAAAAACAAAGAAATTATAAGACTAAAATCTAATAATCCACCACTTTGTAAATTCCAAGATACTTTCAATATAGATAAATACGATATAAACAAAATCACTAAATTTTTAATCTATAGTGATGGAATAGTTGAAAATGAAACAATTTTTGACAATCAGCCATATTCAAATTTTATAGAAAAAGATTTTTTAGACTCCTTTACTAGAGAAGATTTAAAAAATAGTTTTTTTGAAAAAATTTCTACTCAAGATGATGATATTACCCTAATATATATTAATAGGCTACACTATTTCAACTTAACTTTAACTACTAAAACATTTGACTCTACACTTGATGAAATTGACATTGCAAATGAGTGGTATGAACAAATATGGCAGGAGATAACAACCGAAGTTAAAGCATCTTATCAGGCTAGTATAATTTTTACAGAACTTTTTATGAATGCTTACGAACATGGAAATCTAGGTTTATCTTCAAGAGAAAAGCATTCTCTTCTTGATAATGATAAATATTTTGACACCTTACAAGAGCTTCAAAAAGATTGTAAAAGAAAGATTACTGTAAAAATAGATAAAATTGAACATTATGATATAGATTATATAATTACTCAAATAAGTGATGAGGGTGATGGTTTTGACACTCAAATATTAAGTGAAATATTTAGAAACTCTGAAAGATTTAATGGTCGTGGTGTTTTTGTTTCAAGAAAAAATTCTTTAGGAATTTACTATAACGATAAAGGGAATAGTGTTTTATACTTAAATAAAGTGAAAAGAGTTAGCAAAAGCTAAACCCAAATGGGTTTATGCTTATTTTGCTAGTGCTGCTTTTGAAGCTTCTGCAACTGCAGTAAATGCTGCTGCATCATTCATCGCCATATCAGCAAGAATTTTACGATCAAGTTCGATACCAGATTTGTGAACGCCATTCATAAAAGTTGAATAGTTCATTCCGTTAAGACGAGCTGCTGCATTGATACGAACAATCCATAATTTACGGAAATCTCTTTTCTTTTGCTTGCGATCTCTATGAGCATATACCCATGATCTCTCAATTTGCTCTTTAGCTTTTCTAAAGTGTTTACGACGACCACTATAGAAACCTTTTGCTAATTTTAATATCTTTTTGTGTCTTCTTCTACGAACAACACCTGTTTTTACTCTTGGCATTTCTTTCCTTTTTTCTTTACCCAGACATTTATCATGTTTAAGGTGCCATTTTTCATGGACTTGCCCAATTTATATAGTTAAATTGGAGATTAATGACTTAACTATTACTAGCTAATCATAGCCTTGATGTTTTTTTCGTCTGCTTTAGAAATAAGCGATGGTTTATTCTGATCACGACGAGTTTGTGCATCTTGTTTAGTTAGAATATGGCTTCTAAACGCTTTTCCACGCTTAATTTGACCATTTTTCTTAACTTTAAAACGCTTAGTAGCGCCTTTTACCGATTTCATTTTTGGCATCGATAACTCCTTGATAAAATTCTCGTTAAAGCCTTATTAGACTTTGAGAATGGGATTATACCCAAATTATTCTAAAATTTAGTTATACTCCCGTTATGAATTCAATTAAACATATAGAAAATGCCCTTAAAGAGCTAGATGACGAGGTACAAAAGATACTTCTTGACTGGAGTATTCCACTTAATGAAAAAGATAATTTAATGCTTCCAATATTGCAACAAAAAAGAGTTTTAGACCAAACAAAAGAGGATTTAACTTACTTAAAAGAAAATCCTCCAACACCAAATCAGGCATGTGGTATTTCTAAATATAGGGATGACAAGGACTAATAGGAATGCTAACCTGTGGCATTCTCCACTTTGAGTCCAGTACAGCGAAGCACTAAATGCTGAGTCGTATAATTAAAAAAGAGTTTTCTCTAAAGCTTTGAGTTTATAGCTTCGTCTATGAATCTCACAGTAGCCATGTTTTTTAATCATCTCTACATGAAGTTTTGTTCCATACCCCTTATGTTTTTCAAACTCATATTCAGGATATATTAGAGCCTCTTTTTTTATATCTCTATCATGTGTAACTTTTGCTAAAATTGAAGCAGCACTAACCTCTGCAATTTTCCCATCAGCCTTTACCATCGTTTCTAAGCCATCTACACCAAAAGT
>JAGGWE010000051.1 GCA_021157665.1 Sulfurimonas sp. | reverse complement strand
GGTAAATGGTTTGATATTGGAGTAAAGAGTGAAAATGATTTCAAAGATATTCTTGTTACAGACTTTAAAACATTAAAAGCTATAAACGCCAAAGGAGCTTTTTTTGTATATGGTAGCAGTGTAACTTCTCCTGGGGGAGATGATTTGGTACCATTTGATTCTTACGCTGCTGCTGAGGAGTTCTCAAAGAAAAATAATGGTACAAGAATAATGAGTTTCAAAGAGATTAGTGACGCACTAATCAGACTTTTAAATGGGAGGCTATAAAAATGGCTAAAGTAACACTAATAGATGAAGAGATAGAGTTAGATCCGAAACGATATATAGTTAGTGAGACAGATGAAAAAGGTAAAATTACTTTTGCAAATGATTACTTTATGGAAGTATCTGGATATACTCAAGAAGAGCTTATAGGTAAACCTCATAACATTGTAAGACATCCAGACATGCCAAAAGTTGTCTTTAAACTTTTATGGGAAACTATCTCAAAAGGTAAAAACATCAATGCAGTTGTTAAAAACTTAGCAAAAGATGGAAGATATTATTGGATATTTACAGAATTTGAGATAAGAAAAGATACAGATACAGGCAAGATTATAGGTTATCATGCTTCAAGAAAAACAATTTCTAAACATGTTATAGAAATAATATCCCAACTCTACAAAGAACTGTTAAGAATTGAAAATGAAAGTGGAATCGAAGCAAGTGAAAAGTATCTTATAAACTTTTTAAAAGAAAAAGGTGACGATATAGAATTTTCAAATATCATGGAAGAGATTCACAGATTCTACTAAAAAAGTAATACCAATTTTGGTATTACTTCCCTATCTTTATAACTCTTCTTTCTACTTCTTTAAAATCAATAATTTCTTGTCCCTCTTCGATACTGTCTTTTGACTTATGAGCAGAAAAGCCGTATGCCATCGGAGTTATATTTTCAGTATCATAAAAAGCAGTTCTTGCATCAATCCACTCTCCGTTACTAACATCTGTAATCCAGATAACAGCCTCGTTACTCCACTCTATATTTTCCTCTTTAAACCATAAAATAGTACAGCCAATATCATCAAACATATACTTTTTACCGTTTCTTGGATCTCTTACTTGAGCTGCGTTGCGTCTATCGCTTACAACCATTACACATCTAGCACACATATCTCTATCCCAATGCACTTTTACAAAATCTGTTTTAGATCTCTCTTCACAACCAGAAATAGATAAAAGTAAAAATATAGAACCAACACTTAAAAATAGTAACTTAAAAAATTTCATTATCAAACCTTATTAAAATCTATAACCAAACACCATTTTTTATATAAAAAACAATCGGATATAAGCTAAGTAATATAACATATAAAAAATTAAACAGCATTGATATTTTATAATTTTTTATTATATTTTCCTTAGAATTTTTCACAAATCCAGTTACTAAACCATAAAATGTTCCTATAAAAAGAAGTGCATAAATTAGATACCCAACATAATAGTAATCACTCTGTAAAAAACAAAATGGACAATGGTGAGTTGGAAGTTCATATATATATGTTCCAAAAAAGACTATTAGACTAACAATAGAGCTAATTATAAAAACTAGATTGCTTATCGCAAAAAGATATTTTTGTTTTAAAAAATAAAATAGAATAATAAAGGCAAAATTTCCATAAAAAACATACAATAAAACATCTGTATCTATAGCAAAAATAGATGATATAGCAGAAGTAGCAGAACTTGAATATAATGTTCCACAACAACTTACCATCTTATCAATATCTATGGAACTAAACATAATTCCTTCAAGTATTAATTCACTTATAAAAAGGAAAAAAGCTACTATAAAAATACCAAATTTTATCTTTGTATAAGGCTGATTTTCATGTTTTATATCTTCATTGTGAAGAACTAACCAATATGCAAAAATATAGATATTCAGAATTTTGAGCATAAAAAGATATGTTCCATAAACTGTAGCATCAACAACCCCTGCTGCACACATAGCACCAGTTAATACATTGGAAATCTTATCAAGAGTAAAAATAAAAAATAGAAATAGAGGAACTTTTATAACAAAAATATATTTTATAATTGTAGCTGTTAAAAAACTTTGCTTTTCTAGAATATATTGACTTTGACTAACAGAGTTTAAATCCCAAGCTAAAAATATTCTAACACTTAATACAAAAGCTATAATACCAAAAAAAGCAAATATAGCATTTAAAATTAATATAGCTAAAACTTCAGGAGTAAGTATCATAAAATTATTTTTCCATTATGCACTTGAATCTCTCTATCAACAAAATCTAAATCAAAAAATAGTGGATCATGTGTAGCTATAACTATAGTTTTATTTAGTGCTTTTAATTCTCTTAAAATCTCTATAAAATTAAGAGAAAGTTTCTCATCAAGATTTGCAGTAGGTTCATCAGCTATCAAGATTTTAGGGTCATTGACATTAGCTCTAGCAATTGCAACTCTCTGTTGCTCACCACCTGAAAGGTTTCTAACAATTGCATCCTTTTTATGAGATATATTAAACATTTTAGCAACTCTATCAAGCTTTTCAACAATTTCATTAGCAGGTGGATTTAAAGGAACCAAAGGAAGTATAATATTCTCTTTTACACTAAGTGTTGGTATCAAATTATATTTTTGAAATATAAAACCAATATTATCTCGTCTATAAACAGAAGCAAAATTATCAGGAAGTTTAGATATTTTCTTATTATCAACTATAACCTCACCACTTGTAGGCTTAGAAAGGGCTGCTATAAGAGATAATATAGTACTTTTACCACTTCCACTAGCACCTTTTAAAACAACAAGCTCACCCTCATTTATAGTTAAGTTTACATTATCAAGTGCAACAACTTTATCATTTTTATTTAGTTCATATGTTTTTGTTATATTTTTTAATTCTATCATTATCTAATCACTTCATCTGCTTCTAATGTTGCAACTTTCCAAGAAGGAATTATCGTTGCGGCAATATAAATGGGTACACTTAAGAAAAAAACCAAGAACAGAGTTTGCAAATCAAAGATAAATGGTAATTCAAAACTTGTTTTCAACTGAGAGTAACCTACAAAAATATTTTGTAATATTGGTGCTTGAAAAATATATACATATGCAAAGGAGAACCCTACTCCAAGAGTATATGCAAAAAATGAGATAATAAATGATTCATAAAACTTCTCTTTCAATACATCATCAACTCTCCAGCCAATCGCTTTAAGTATCCCTATTTCTCTTTTTTCTTCACTACTAAGCCCACTTGATTTATCATAAATAATTATAAAAAATGTAAAAAGTGAAATTATAAAAAGTGCTAAGAAAATCCCACTTTTATAATCAAAAATATTTTGATAACTAACTTTTAAATCCTCAGAACTTATTATTCTAGTATCTGGATAGATTAATTTTATTTTTGATACTACCATTGGTATCTCTTCGGGATTTGCAACTTTAACTACTATATCTGTAGCTTTAGATTCATCTATATCAAAAATCTCTCTAATAGTATCTTTTGACATAACAATTACATCATTTGACTCAAGTTGTGTATCAGCTTCAAAAACACCTGCAATATTAACTCTTTTTAGAGTTCCATCTGGCTTTATAAAGTTAAAATACTCTTTATAATAACTGTCGTGCATTGTTTCTTTAACACCATGCCCCACAACCATGGATACCTTTGAATCTATCTCACTCAAATCAAACTTTGAAGCTATTTTATCAAAACTATTTTTATACTGATTTTCATACTGTTCAATTCCAACTACACTAAAATTCACACCAGCATTTGCAAAATAGTAATAACCCCAAACTCTGGCAACAGCATCACTAACTCCAGCAATCTCCAATATGTTATCAACTGCATCAACATCTATATCATAGTGTCTTCCAGCCTTAATTTTTTGTACAATTATTTGAGGAAGTGTATCAACTGTAGAATCTAATTCATATCTAATAGAGTTGGTTATAAAAAACACAGAAGTTAGCAAGAATGTCAGAAGTGTAAAAACAAAAACTATAAAAAAACTTTTTGACTTTTGTCTTAAAATTGCATTGATTGCATACTCAATTAGGTAAACATTTATCTTATTTTTCATTATTTTTCTTTATGGCATGTAGATTTGTACTATGCAAATTCATAGTATGTGAATGTGAAATAGCATAAGTAGATGGAAAATACTCTCTAAGAGTTCCATCATCTTTATATATGGAAAATATATCACTAACACTTCTATGTCTAACATAAGTTGCTTCTGTTGAAATAGCAAGATCAGGAAGTCCTACTAATTCTACAAATGCATTTTTTTTCTTTAATAAATCACTACTCATACTTTTCACACTCACAAGATAGAGAGTTTCTATTGCTATGAGAATAAACAAAACTAAAAATATATATGAGAGATAATGACTTTTTTTATTCATCTAATTTATAAACTTCTTTCTCTTTTATATTATCAAACTGAATAATTTTTGTTCCTCTATGATCCATATAAAAACTTTTTGCATCAGCTTCACTCTCAAAAGGAATAAGTTCATTCCCCATAGGTCCATAAATATCACTACCTATAACATAATAAGCTGTTCTTGCATCAATCGCTTTTTGAGAATAGTAGTCAGTTACTAACATATTTGTAATATTCTTTCTTGTTGATCTCTTATAATTTCCCCACGCCATTGGGTCAAAGTAAAACTTCATCATATCTTTTACACCATCAAATGAGTGGTGATGCTCATGATTATCATATTTATAAAAAATTTGTGCAGCCCATCTTGGGTATTTATAAGTAAACATTCCACATACAGGACATTTTTCATCTTTAGTAACTTTTACAGTTCCTTCTATCTCACCTAAATCACCAAGTCTCTTTACTTCCCACAGATACAAAGCAAGTGCCTGAAGTTGTTTCTCTTTGAGAGGACGACAGAGTTTTTCATTTTTTATAGCTGCTTTTAGTTCATTGATCTCAATATATTCTGTTGGGTCTATCTC
>JAGGWE010000240.1 GCA_021157665.1 Sulfurimonas sp. | reverse complement strand
TTTTAGTATAGGTTTTAGTATATACTGCATAACTGTTTTTTTACCAGTTACAATATCAACACTAGCCATCATACCAGGGGTAATATTAAGGGGTTGTTCTTGTGTTCCAAGGTAGTTTTTATCAGTTTGTATATGAATAAGATAAAAAGTATTTTCTTTTTTATCAGTTATTGTATCTGGAGATATTCCTACAACTTTTCCAATAAGTCCACCATGAATAGCAAAATCATAAGCAGATATTTTAACTTTAGCTTCAGCACCTGGGCGTATAAAAGCGATGTCACTTGGTTTTATTTTTATCTCTAAATATAATCTTTTATCTGTTGGAACTATCTCAACTAAATCAGCTCCTGGTTTTATAACTCCTCCAACTGTATTTACAAAAAGTTTTTGAACTATACCATCTACTGGTGATTTAACCATTGTTCTATCTACTTGATCACTAAATGCGATTTGTTGAGTTTTTAGTCTTGATATCTCTGCTGTTACTTCATTTAACTCTTTTTTTGCATTATTAATAAATAACTGAGATGCTTCTATCCTATTTTCTTTATATTCTTCTATGGCATATTTTAATCTTGGTAGTGATAGCTGTGCAGCTTCTATATCATTTTCTATTCCATTTGCTTCTCTTTTTAGTTTTAGAAAATCAACTTTAGACTTTACACCTTCTCTAACCATTGGGGCTGTCATTGCTATCTCTTCTGTTACATATTCTAAAGATTTTTTTAGTGAATTTATTCTTGCTTGAGCCTCTTTATACTCTTGTTTTCTTTGTTCTATCTGCTTTACGATAGAGTTGTTTTTTGCTTTGTACTCTAGTTTATTAGAGTTATATAGTTTTTCTGCTAACTCAATTTGTTCATTTTTTAAATCTGTTTTAAATGTAAGATTATTTGCCTCAGCGTGAAGTCTAACTCTTTTTGCTTCTAATTCTTGAAACTTTATCTTATTCGTTTTAGATGTTGATAGTGATTTAGAGTTGTTTATTTTAAGTATAACCTCTCCTGCTTTGACACTTTGCCCCTCTTCAATTAAGATTGATTCAACTATACCACCTTCAAGATTTTGTATAACTTGATTTTGACCATATGGTATGACATCCCCATCTCCACGAGTAATTTCATCTATCTCTGCAAAAGATGCCCAAATAATAAAAGCAAAAATAGTAAATAACCAAATTTTTAAGACTTTACTGATTCTTGATGGGGTTCTATTTAAAATAGCTGAACTTAGGCTATTCATAAACTCATAATCTTTTTCGTTATACTCTACTGGTACATTATTTTTCTTCAATGTTCCCACCTCCACCTTGCAGTTGTTTTAATGCTTTGTCTTTTGGAGCATCTATATAAATTTTACCGTCATTCATTACGATAACTCTATCTACTATTTTTAAAAGAGTCATTTTCTGAGTTACCATAATAGATGTTGTATTTTTTAGTGCCTTTTCTATATTGTCTAATAATCTAGCTTCTGTGATTTGATCCATAGCATTACTAGGTTCGTCCATAAGCATGATTGGAGTAGAGAGTAAAAATGCTCTTGCTATCCCTATACTTTGTCTTTGTCCACCTGAGAGACCTTGCCCTCTCTCACCAATTGGCATCTCGTAACCTCTTGGATGTTTTTTAATAAATTCAGCAGTACCACTAATTTGAGCAGCTCTAATCATCGCTCCATCACTGGCATGTGTAGCTCTAAATGTTATATTGTCCTTAACTGTTCCACGAAATAGCATAATATCTTGAGAAACATAACCCATGTTTTTTCTTAAATCAGCAGGATCAATCTGTTTTATATCTATTCCATCAATTAAAATTTGTCCAGAATCAGGTTCATATAAACCAAGAATTAGTTTTTGTATAGTACTTTTTCCTGAACCAATCCGACCAATAATTGCAACATGTTCTCCTGGTTTTATCTCAAAAGATATATTTTTAAGTGATGGAACTTCTGTATCTGGATAAGAAAAAGTTACATCAACAAACTCTATGTGACCACTAAAATCTGGTCTCTCAACAAACTTTTTACCACTTGGTCTTTCACTTGGTTGAGATATGATGTCATTAAGTGTTTCATATGAAGTTTTAGTATCTTCATAATTTGTCATTAGTCCTGCAACTTGTCCCATTGGTGCTAATGCACGACCAGTTAAGATAACAATTGCAATTAATCCACCCATTGAAAGATCATGAGTTTGTATAAGGTAAACACCAAAAACGATAATCATTACTGTATTTAGTTGAATTAAAAGTTGTGTAATAGTTGGGATTGACGCTGAGAGCATACGGGATTTTAAACTTTTAGTCGCAATTTCACCTGTTGATTCTTCCCATTTCCACTGCACTTGACTTAGTGTTCCAAGAGTTTTAAGTGTTTCAATATTACTTAAAGTTTCTATGAGAATAGAATTCTTTTTTGCACTAGCTTCGTGAGTACTTTCTATACTTGCTCTTAAAGGTTTTTTAATGAAAAAAGCATAAGATAAAATGAAAAGCATAGTAACTATAGGAATTATAGCTATAGTACCACCAATGTATGCAATAACTATTAAAAATATAATGGAAAAAGGTAAATCTATAATAGCTGCCATAGTTGCATTTGTTAAAAAACTTCTAATAGAATCAAAATCTTTTAAATTAGAAGAAAAAGAACCTACAGAGGATGGATGGTTCGCCATTTTTAAGTCTAGTACTTTTTCAAAGATAATAGATGACATAATAATATCACTCTTTTTAGCAGCATTTTCGAGTAAAAGAGTTCTTGTGAATTTTAAAAATGTATCAATAATATATATAATAGATACTCCAATTGCAAATACCCATAATGTTTCAATAGCATTATTTGGTACAACTCTATCATAAACATTCATAGTAAATAGTGGTGATGCCAGAACAAAAAGATTTATAAGAAGTGAAGCATATAAAACATCTTTATATACACCAGCTGAAAGCTTAATTGTACTCCAAAACCAATGTTTTTGAGTTAAGTTAAGTGTTCTGCTATTATCTTCTGTATATTCAAAGCCTTTTTTAATCATGAAACCAAAGCCGATATATTCATCTTCTAAATCTTCAATATCTACCCATTGTTCAATAGCTTCTTCTGCTGGCATAATAATCTTAGCTGACTCACCATCTTTTGAAATGCTATCTAAGATACATGCACTTTGATTTGACAGTAATATAATCATTGGAAGTTGGAGAGGTGATATTTGACTTAGTGGTCTTTTAATTAGAGATGATTTTAGTCCAGCTCTTTGGGCAGCACGAGAAAAAAGACCTTTTGCATTATTTATAGAAAAAAGTTCTGGAGATTCAGCACCTGGCTCAACTGGTAATCCTGCAGTTAAAGCTTCGGCTGAAAATGGTTTGTGATAAAGTTTTGTAAAGAGTACCAAGCAGTCAAGCAAGGCATCCATTCTTAAATTGTCAGCATTAGTAATAAGCATTTATAACCTTTTTATTTAACTAATTTTTTTACAGAAATATCTGCACGATTATTTAGTTCTTGTCCCTGTGCATTTTCTGTTGTATATATTGGTGCTTCATCTGCTTGAGCATAGATAGTTATACTATTCTCTTTTGCACCAGCTTTTATCAGTATATTTTTAATGATTTCCGCTCTTTGTGTAGATAGTTCAAGTATAGATTTTTTATCCATTTTTTGGTTATATACATTTCCAAAAATATCAAATTGTATATTTTTAAAGCCATAAGGTTTAATTTGTTTAATTAAATTATTGAGTCTTGTTTTTCCCTTATTTGTTAATTCTGTATTAGAAAATAAAAAGCCATTATATCTTTCAATTTGTGAAATATTTTTAAAAGTTGATTTACATCCATAAATTCCTTTTATCTCAGTTGAAAGTGAATTTGAACAAATATCTTTTTCATCAACAATTAAATCATTATCGCTATCTAGTTGTACAGGAAGAGAATCATTATTTTTAGGTGTTATATTATCAAGTCCAACATTTGAATAGATATTATCAGTTTCTACCATTATATTTTTAACAAGTGTTCCCATAGAATCTAAAATTCTATATTTAGCAAATAGTAGGCTATATTCAGTATTTATTATTTGAGATTTTGAACCGATAAAATCATTTTGAGCAGATAATAAATCAAGTAGTGAACGACGACCAAGATCATACTCTTTTGAATATAGTTTTAAAGTTTTTAATGCAAACCCTTTATAATCTTTTAAATGTTTTAATTGAGCTGTTAGTTTTTCATTTGCAGCCCATGAAAGGTTCATTCCTTCAATAACTTGTCTTCTTAAATTATTTTTAGTTTGTATCTCTTGATGAATAGTTGATATACTTTTTTGTAAAGCGGCACTGTCTGAAAAACCATTAAAAATATTGTATTTTAGGTATGCCATTGCACGAAAACGATCTTCTTCACCTTCTGCAGCACTAAGATTTTTATTCATAGATTGAGATATTTCTATATCAAATTTAGGATAATAGGGTGATTTTTTCTCTTTGTAAGTTGCTTGTGCTAGTTTTATGTTGTAGTTACTTATTAAAAGAGAGGGATTATTTTGCATTGCATATTGTGTTGCTTCTTCTAAAGAACTTGGAAGAGTAATATTAAAAATAGGTTTTGACATTTGTGCTGGATTAAGGTACCTACCCAGAACTCTTTGCATATTGTAAGTAACATCAAGTAGTGTGTTTTCTTGAACTATATAATTTGACTTTGCTAAAGAAAGTGAAGATTCTATTTTATTTACTTCTGATAATGTCGTTAATCCTGAATCATAAAGTTTTTGAACTTTTATAAATATCTCTTCATTTATATCAATATTTTCTTTAGCAGTTTGAAGTAGTTCTTCATTTTTCATAACTTGAATATATGTATTGACCATTTCAAAAGACACATCATTTACTTTCTCTATGTAGCTATAAGATGCGGCTATAGTTCTATTTTTTTGTTGCTCAACTCTGTATGTTGTTTCAAATCCATTAAATATATTTTGAGTATATGTTAATGAGTTTTGATAAATATTAAAATCAAAAGATTCATCAGGAATAGAGGGTCTATTAT
>JAGGWE010000209.1 GCA_021157665.1 Sulfurimonas sp. | reverse complement strand
GTATTATTTTGAATATATGCAAATTTTACAAATCTTGTAAAGCTTGGCATAAACATAGATTGTATTTTATCGATACATTTAAATTTATTAAGTTTAGAAAATTGAGGTTTATATTGAAGAGAAGTAATTATTTGAGTAGCATTTTTCATATGCTAATTATAACAGTGTTTTTATTAAGTTTAAGTGGATGTGGATATAAAGCCCCTCCTTATTATTTGGAAGATGCACCAGTTGGTGATGAAAATGTTGAGTTTACAGTAAAAAAAGTAGATGCTGAGAATGATAAAAATGTTAATATCGAGTGTGTCAAAGAGCATTAATGCAATATGATGTAATAATAATTGGAGCTGGAGTTGCAGGGCTTTATGCTGCAATCCACATGCCAAAAGATAAAAAAGTTCTTGTTATAAATAAAAGAGAATCGTTTAAATGCAACAGTTTTTATGCTCAAGGTGGAGTCGCTTTAGCAGTAGATGAAAAAGATGTTCCTTTACATATTGAAGATACTTTAAATGCTGGTGATGGACTTTGTTGTGATGCAGCAGTTAATGAAATGAGTAAAAATTCACGAGATGTTATTGACGATATAATAAATCGTGGATTTGAGTTTGATAAAGATAAAGATGGAAATCTACTTTACACAAAAGAAGCTGCTCACTCGTGTGAGAGGATTTTACATGCTGGTGGTGATGCTACTGGTAGATATCTGCATCATTTTTTATTAAAAAATAACCCACATGCTCAACTCTCAAATACAAGAGTAGTTGATTTGCTCATAAAAAATTCTGAGTGTTATGGTGTTACAGTGCTTGACCATAGAGAGAGTAGAAATATCTATGCAAAAGATGTGATTATCGCTAGTGGTGGAGTTGGCTCACTTTATGAGTATCATACGAATGCCCCGTGCATTAGTGCTGATATGCAAGGTCTTTGTGTGATGAAGGGGATAGAGTTAGAGAGAATGGAGATGATGCAGTTTCATCCAACTGTTTATGTTGATTCTAAAAATGCTCAAAAAATGTTACTCACCGAAGCACTAAGAGGTGAGGGTGCTACAATTGAAGATGAAAATGGAAAAAGATTTTTGTTTGATTATGATAAGAGAGGTGAACTTGCTTCAAGAGATATTGTAAGTAAATCTATTTATGATTATTCTAAAAAAACTGGAATGCAGATTTATCTTTCAATGGCAAATTTTGAGTATGAATATTTTATGAATAGATTTCCAAATATTTATAAAAATCTTCAAGATTTGGATTATGATGTACCATCTCAAAGAGTTCCGATTTCACCAGCTTTTCATTATGCTATAGGTGGGATAAAAAGTGATTTAAATGGACGAGTACCAAGTGTAAAAAATCTTTATGCGATTGGTGAGGTGGCTTCAACTAGAGTTCATGGAGCAAATCGTCTTGCTTCAAATTCACTTTTAGAAGGTTTAGTTTTTGCAAAAAATGCAGTTGAAGATATTTTAAATAATCCACATGTTAAGAAGTTTGTAGAGTTTGAAGTTAGTGATGAAGTTATGAGTTTAAAAGCTGATAAAGATAAAAAAAATCTACTTCGCAAAATAATGTGGGAAAATGTCTCAATTGTTCGTACAAAAAGTGGATTAAATGAGGCTTTGAATAAAATTAATGCTCTTTTAAAAGAAAATATTGGTAAACTATTGAAATTTCGTTTACTTACAGCAAGGGAGATTGTTCTTTCAGCTTTGGCTAGAGATAAATCTGTTGGGGTACACACAATAATACAGGAGAAAGAATGTTAAAGATTTTATCATTACTTGGGATTACAAGTGCTGTTGCATTTGCAACTACTGATGCACACGCATCTGGTCATGCAGTTGATTTAGCTTTAGAACCATTTGGTTGGTTGTTATTAGTAATATTTGTAGTAGGTTACTATTTTATTGCAGCAGAGGAAAAGTATCATATAAATAAGGCGAAGCCAGCACTATTTACAGGTACTTTTATGTTTATGTTACTTGGTGCTTATTATGCAATAAACGGTTTGGATTTTGGTGCATTTGATACTGAGATTGCTCACCTTATTTTAGAGATTGCAGAGATTTTCTTCTTCTTATTTGTTGCGATGACATTTATTGAAGCATTAATCGAAAGAAATGTTTTTGATGCTCTTAAAGAGAAGCTTTTAAATGCTGGATATAACTATAAACAGCTGTTTTGGGTAACGGGTGCTTTAGCATTTTTTATCTCTCCCGTTGCAGATAACTTAACAACTGCTCTTATCCTTTCGACTGTTCTTATTACGATTGAAAGAGATAACAAGGCCTTTTTAGTTCCAGCAGCTATAAACATTGTTGTTGCAGCAAATGCTGGTGGTGCTTGGTCACCATTTGGAGATATTACAACTCTAATGGCATGGTCAGCTGGTAAGGGAGTTTTTGTTGACTTCTTATTCTTATTTCCTGCTGCTATTCTTGGTTGGGGTATTACAGGTTTTCTTCTTTCTCGCTTTGTTCCAGATGGACATCCTAAGAAGCTTGAAAATGCAGAACCAGTTCATATCCACCGTGGTGGTAAGGTTATCATCTTTTTAGGTGTATTTACAATTCTTTGTGCTGTTTTAGGTAAGCAACTAATGCACTTACCTCCAATGTGGGGAATGTTATTTGGTCTTTCACTTTTACAACTTTATGCATATACTCTTAAAAAATATCACGATCATGATATTGAAATTTATAAATCAGTTTCAAAAATTGAGAATGATACACTACTGTTTTTCTTCGGTATATTAGCTGCTGTTGGTGCTTTACACTTTGCAGGTTTCTTAGGTCATGCCGTAAAACTTTATGATATGTTTAATCCAACTTATGTGAATATTGGTGTAGGTTTCTTATCTGCGATTATTGACAATGTTCCAGTTATGTCTGCTGTACTTAAAGCATCCCCAGATATTCCTTTAGCACAATGGATGCTAGTTACTTTAACAGCTGGTGTTGGTGGTTCTTTAATCTCTTTTGGTTCTGCTGCTGGTGTTGGTGTGATGGGAAAGCTAAAAGGTATTTATACTTTTAGTTCACATATGAAATTTTCTTGGGCAATCCTTGTAGGTTATATAGTATCAGTAACTATTTGGTATGTTCAATATCAAGTTTTAGGAATTGGTCACTAAAAATTTTCTCGTTCCCAAGTTTATCTCGTTCCCATGCTCTGCATGGGAATGTTCTGTCTTAAATCCACATTAAATTAAATAAATTTTCAAAAATAATTTAGCTTAAATTATGAATACAAATATAACTTTCATCATAAGCCTT
>JAGGWE010000026.1 GCA_021157665.1 Sulfurimonas sp. | reverse complement strand
TTATGCTATTTGGACGCGATGGCTTGCCTTCGCCCTTATCTTCAAAAGCCACCATCAACCCATCTGTTCCATATTTTATTTGAACTACATCATTTTTTGGACGCGATGGCTTGCCTTCGCCCTTATCCTCAAAATCCACCATCAAGCCATCTATTCCATTTATGCTATTTGGACGCGATGGCTTGCCTTCGCCTTTATCCTGAAAAGCCACCATTAAAGCAAATACATCCCCCAAAGAACAAACATAATAAATAGAGATAAACCGAGCCAACTCCATCTGCTTTTGTGAATAAAAAAACTCACTAACACCTAAAACCTCTAAAGTCTTAAACTCAGGTTCTTGGCATAAGCCAATCACAACACCTTTTAACTCTCTATTATTTAAAACAACCTCAACAATAGCACCGATTTTTATATCTTTATCTGAGCAATAAGTAAGTGCTTCTAATGGTGATGAGATTAAAGATATTTTATAGTAGTTCACTTTAGTATAAAAACCCAAATAACCAAAGAGGAATCTTATTTCCAAAACCTATCTCTATATCATCAGCAGCTATAAAAGAATTTTCAACATCTTTAATTTGATTAAAATTTTTATTTTTACCACCTATTTCAAATATATATTTATTTTTGACCAAAAAATCACCAATTTTTGAGCTAAATATAGTATCATCATATAGTTTTAATTGGGAATAATTACTATTTTTTATTTGATTTACAAAAAATGATTCTCTTGCACTTCCTTTATCTATCTCAGATGTAAGGGCATACGATATATTAGTATTTTGCATAAAAAGTTTTTCAGGCTTTGCCATAATTTTATAACCTTTTTCTTTACTAACTATACTATTAATAATTTTAGCTGATTCTAAATGCTCCAAATACTCATATACTTTCGGGCGTGAAATATTTGTTGCAGTTGATAAGTCCGTAATATTTGGTATAAATGGAACATTTACTGCCAACATATAAAGAAGCTTTTTCAATTTTACAATTTGTGCCATATCTATTTTATTTATATAAGGAAGATCAGTTTCTAAAATAGTGTTTATCATTTGTACTATTCTTTGATGATAACTATCTTTATCTTCAAGAATAAATGGATAAGCACCATATTCTAAATACTCTTTAAAATACATCAGAGGTTTAATTTTAGAGCTTATATCACTTGCGATTTTTGTATGATTATGCAATATATAATCTAAGGTATATGACTCAAAAATTTCAATATCCATCAATTCTAGATACTCTCTAAAAGATAAATTTTCAAGATGATATATAATTGTTCTACGAGATAAATCTGCATTTTGTTTAGCTATTTGTAAAATAGATGAGCCAGAAAATACAA
Source organism: Sulfurimonas sp. (assembly GCA_021157665.1). Taxonomy (GTDB): domain Bacteria; phylum Campylobacterota; class Campylobacteria; order Campylobacterales; family Sulfurimonadaceae; genus Sulfurimonas. The sequence goes on along the minus strand of JAGGWE010000026.1, from coordinate 1,535 downwards.
CTTTTATATCTAATGAATCGTATATATTTTTAATGTGTGTTGCCCAATTATCATATTTATGTACTTCATCTATAAAAAGAACTTCGCCACCATTTTGCTCAAATTCTTGAGCAAAATCAATAAGTAAAACTGATTGCATATATGGTGTATCTAAAGAGAGATATAAAGCTTTCTTTTGATTATCAAAATTTTCTTTTATATACTGAAGCATCATAGTTGTCTTACCTAAACCTCTTTGACCCAAGATTCCAATTGACTTCAAATTCCAGTTTATTTTATTATATAAATATCTTTTTTTATCAAGAGAAACTTTTTTCAATAGTTTCTCTTGAATTTCAAACATTTGTTGTAAATTCAAAATATCATCCTCAAATAAATATGTAAAGTAAGATTAACATATTAAGCAAGATTTGTCAAATAAAATACCTTAATACAAAAACCCAAACAACCACAATGGAATCTTATTTCCAAAACCTATCTCTATATCATCAGCTGCTATATATGAGTTAGGAATATTTTTTATTTGTTCAAAACTTTTATTTTTTCCACCGATTTCTACTATATATTTTTCATCTATTGAAAAATCACCCTTTGTCGGTACTAATATTTTATGCATAGTACTTAACTGATTTGCAAAAAATGTTTCTCTTATCATCCCTATTTCTTGGTTATTACAATAACTATAATTTAAATTTGTGTTGTTTAGATATATCTTATCTGGTTTTAAAAAAATATTATCACCTTTTGTAATAGAGCGAAAGATATTAAAAACTTTACCACGATTTAAATACTCCATATATTGATATAAAGTATCTCTATCTACTCCTATTTTTCCACTTAACTCTCTTATATTTAATTTAAATGGCTTAGATTCACATATATATTTTATTAGTTTTTTAAGATTTACTATATTTTCATATTTTATACTAAAGACAGATGGTATATCAACTTCTATAACTGTATTTATGGTTTCATTTAGTTTTATATTATAAGTATCTTGATTTTGAAAATAAAATGGATAAAATCCATACTCTAAGTATTCTCTCCAATATTCAAGTGGTTTAAAATCTTTAAAATCATCAAATACAATATCAAGATGATTTTGTAAAATATTTTCTAGTTTGTAACTCTTAAATTCTCTTCCTAATTTAATCTCTAAAAACTCTCTATAAGAAAGACCATTTACTCTGTACAACACAGCCCTACGACTTAAGTCTCCCTTAGAATGTTCAAGTTGTATCGCAGAGGAACCTGAAAATATAACTTTTAAGTCATACAAATCATATATCTGTTTTAGTTGGATTTCAAAATTTTTATATTTATGAATCTCATCAATAGCAAGTATTTTACCACCTAAAGATGAAAACTGCTCTGCAATATCTAGTAGTGTAACATTTACCAGTTCTATATTATCTACACTAATATAAAGTTTTTTACGAGTTGGTATATCTAACGCTTTAAGATACTGAAGTATATATGTAGTTTTACCAACACCCCTTGCACCAATAATTCCTATTAATTTATCATTATGATTG
>JAGGWE010000196.1 GCA_021157665.1 Sulfurimonas sp. | reverse complement strand
TCAACGGCTTTTTTAAAGAAATTTTTGGACTTATTGGTATCATTGGTGGTATTTTCATTGCATCAAGATTTGGAGATCGAGAGGGGAAGAATTTATTCTTATTCTAAATCGTATTGATTTTATCCATTGTAAAAAAATAGCAAATAGACTTCTTGAACTTATCAGCAATAATAAACTTATATATAAAAGTGAAAGTTTAAATATAACGATAAGTATCGGTAGTACTACATATGATAATAGTGATACACCTGAAAGTTTAATAGCCAGAGCCGATAAAGCACTATACAAGGCTAAAGAGGCAGGCAAAAACAGAATATATACGGAGAAAATAGATGGAATTTAATTATTTTGACTTAATTGTTTCAATTGTTATCCTTTTACTTGGTTTAAAAGGTATAATCAACGGCTTTTTTAAAGAAATTTTTGGACTTATTGGTATCATTGGTGGTATTTTCATTGCATCAAGATTTGGAGATCGAGTAGGGGAATACTTAAGTGACCTTATCTTTAATTTTGACAATAACTCTGCAATTGGTTTTACTGGATTTTTAGCTACATTAGCTGCTTTTTGGCTATTAATGATTGTTGTTGGTCTTATATTTAAAAGATTGAGTTCATTAAGTGGTCTCGGTGCTATTGACAAGATACTAGGTTTTATTTTTGGTGCTAGTAAATTCTTTTTAATTACTGCGGTAATAGCTCATGCAGCTTACAATATAAAAGCTGTAAAATCTGTACTAGATGATACTGATTTACAAAGTAGTAAACTTTTTCCTATTTTAGTTAAAACTGGTTCATTTATTATGAAATTAGATCCTGTAGAGATTAGTAATGATATAAATGCCACAGCAGAATCTATTCAAAATAAAGCTCAAGAAATTATAAAAAAATCAACTGAAAATATAGCAGATGATACAATTAAACAGATTCAAGAAGTTATGCCAGAGATGGTAGAAGATATTAAAATTGAAAGGGAGAGCAAAGAATAGATGTCAAATATTACTACAAATTTTAAAGATAAAACGATTGAATATGAACAACTTTTAAATGATTTCAAAGCTTTATTGAAAGAAAATTCACTAAAATTTACAATACAAAGAGAAGTTATTTTAGAAACCTTATACAATTCGGATGAACATTTAACACCAGAATCTCTTCATCATCTTATACAAGAAAACTTTCCTGATTTAAAAACAGGGATAGCAACTGTTTATAGAACTCTCGCTCTATTAGAAGAATCAAATATGGTTACATCTTTATCTTTTGGCGCACAAGGTAAAAAATATGAACTTGGAGCAAAAGAGCATCATGATCATATGATATGTACAGTATGTGGAAATATTACTGAATTTGTAGATGAAGAGATAGAAAACAGACAACATGCAATTGCTGATTCACTTGGCTTTAAAATGTCTGATCATTCAATGCAGATTTATGGAATCTGTAAAAACTGTCAAAATTAAATAAAAGGAAGAAATATTGGCTTTTGAAAATAAATTTATTCAACAAAGAATAGAAAAAGCTGAGGCATTAAGAGCAGAAGGGATTAATCCTTACTCAAATGACTCTCAAAGAAATACAACTATTGAAAAATATCTGAATGTAAACTCCGATATAGAAGAAAAAGAGGATAAAAGAGATGAAAACCGTCACTATATAATTAGTGGTCGTATTAAATTTTTTAGAATCATGGGAAAAGCAAGTTTCATCAAGATAGAAGACGAAAGTGGAATGTTGCAGATTTATGTTACTAGAGATAATCTTCCTGAAGGTTTTTACAACACTGTATTTAAAAAACTTGTTGAAGTTGGTGATATTGTAGAAGTTGGTGGTTTCCCTTTTATAACTGGAAAAGGTGAGCTTTCTCTGCACTGTTCAGAGTTCAAACTTTTAACTAAGGCAATTTCTCCATTACCTGAAAAATTTCATGGTATTACAGATAAAGAGATTAGATATAGAAAAAGATACCTTGACCTTATTATGAATAATGAAGTTCGTAAAACTTTTCAAATTCGTTCAAAAGTTATCTCTTTAACTAGACGATTTTTTGAAGATAAAGGATTTTTAGAAGTTGAAACACCTATGATGCATCCTATTGCAGGTGGAGCAAATGCTAAACCATTTGTAACTCATCATAATGCACTTGGTGTTGATAGATTTTTAAGAATTGCTCCTGAACTTTACCTAAAAAGACTTATTGTAGGTGGTTTTGAAGCAGTATTTGAAATCAACCGTAACTTTAGAAATGAAGGTATGGATGCTACTCACAACCCTGAATTTACATCTATAGAGTTCTACTGGGCTTACAAAACTTACAAAGATTTAATCGAGATTACAAAAGAATATTTTCAATATCTTTTTGAACATCTTAATCTTCCAACTCTTTTACCTTATGGGGACATAGAAGTTAACTTTGGAAACTTAACAGAACTTCCACTTATTGAATCACTTACAACAGTAGGTGGTGTTCCAGCAGAAGTTGTTAATGAAAAAGAAAAAATAGTAGAATTTTTAAAATCTAAAAATATTACAGTAAAACCAGGAATGAACTTAGGTCAACTTCAAGGTGAACTATTTGATGAATTTGTTGAAGAAAAACTAATAGATCCAACTTTTATTACAGAATATCCAGTTGAAATCTCTCCACTTGCGAGAAGAGATGATGAAAATCCAGCTATTACTGAAAGATTTGAACTTTTTATTGCAGGTCGTGAAATTGCAAATGCATTTTCTGAGTTAAATGACCCTATAGACCAATATGAAAGATTTAAAGGTCAAGGTGAAGCGAAAGAAGCAGGTGATGATGAAGCACATGAGATGGATGAAGATTTCATCGATGCATTAAGCTATGGAATGGCTCCGACAGCAGGGCAAGGTATAGGAATAGATAGACTTGTAATGTTACTTACAAATGAGCACAGTATTAGAGATGTTTTATTATTTCCAGCAATGAAACCAGTATACAATGAAGAAAAAATTGAAGAAGAAGGATGATTATGAGTTTTTTAAAAGAGTACGATAGTGAAATATTTGATTTATGTGAAAAAGAGTTAGAGCGTCAAACTGACCATTTAGAGATGATTGCATCTGAAAACTTTACACTTCCTGCTGTAATGGAAGCAATGGGTTCAGTATTTACAAATAAATATGCTGAGGGTTATCCAGGTAAGCGTTATTATGGTGGTTGTGAGTATGCTGATGGCGTTGAGCAATTAGCTATTGATAGAGCATGTGAACTTTTTGGATGTAACTATGCAAATGTTCAACCACATTCAGGAAGCCAAGCTAATGGTGCTGTTTATGCAGGTCTTTTAAAAGCTGGTGATAAACTTTTAGGTATGGATTTAAACCATGGTGGTCACTTAACTCATGGCTCTAAACCTAGTTTTTCTGGTAAAAACTACCATTCATTTACTTATGGTGTTGAACTTGATGGTCGTATTAACTATGAAAGAGTTATGGATATTGCTAAAATTGTTAAACCTAAAATAATTGTTTGTGGTGCTTCTGCTTACGCTCGTGAAATAGATTTCAAAAAATTCCGTGAGATAGCTGATGCAGTTGGAGCGATTTTGTTTGCTGATATCGCACATATAGCAGGTCTTGTTTGTGCCGGTGAACACCCTAGCCCATTCCCACATGCCGATGTAGTTACAACTACAACTCATAAAACTCTTGCAGGTCCAAGAGGTGGTATGATTATGACAAATGATGAAGATATTGCTAAAAAAATGAATTCTGCAATTTTCCCTGCACTTCAAGGTGGTCCACTTGTTCATGTTATCGCTGCAAAAGCTGTTGGTTTTAAATACAATCTATCTCCAGAGTGGAAAGATTATGCTAAACAAGTAAAAGCAAATGCCAAAGTTCTTAGTGAAGTTTTAGTTAAGCGTGGTTACGATGTAGTTTCTGGTGGAACAGATAACCACCTAATCCTTGTATCTTTTGTAGGTATGGATATATCTGGTAAAGATGCAGATGCTGCTCTTGATAATGCTGGTATCACTATAAACAAAAACACTGTTCCAGGTGAGACTAGAAGTCCTTTTGTAACTTCAGGTATTAGAGTTGGTTCTCCAGCACTTACTTCTCGTGGTATGAAAGAAAAAGAGTTTGAACTAATCGCAAACAGAATGGCTGATGTTTTAGATGATATAAATAACACTGAATTACAAGCAACTATTAAAGAAGAATTAAAAGCCTTAGCTCAAAACTTTGTAATTTATAATCAATCAACATACTAAGGTAAATATTATGACTGCAATGGATTTAAAACTTATCAAAATGGTTAGTGATCACTACTGGGAGAAAAAATCTACAGTGGTTAATAAACTAACATTTAAAGGTAGAACTTTTTATAACAAATTTGAAAAAGTAAATGCACCATTGAATCAATCTGTGATTAACAAGCATATAAAAGGTGAGATTACCGTTGCTCACTCTATTGTAAATAGCCATGGCAAAGTTGAAAATATTGTGATTGATTATAATGGTAGAGATCCTGAAAGATTTTACCATAAAGCACAACTTCTTCTTCGTGAAGAAGGGTACATAAATTTTACTGCTTATAAAACAAAAACAGAAGGTCATCTTCATGTTTATATTCATAAAGGTCATACAACACTTCAAGAAGCTATACAACTTGGAAAAATGATAAGTATGAAATTGGCTGCTAAACAACCTAAACAATGGAAAATGTTTCCTAATGCTGATATGCCAGATGAGTACAATATACTTACTCTACCTTATGAGATTTATGCCAAAGAAAGAGGAGCTTCTTGGTCAAAGCATATGTAGATAAATAGAGTTTGGTATAAATTCTGCTATGATTAGATATAAGAAAAGAAAAGGGATAGGTTATGAAAGAAAGTAATGAATTAAATGATATTATCTTAAATAAAAGTGGTTCAACAAGTAATAATAAAAAAATTATTTTAGCTGTTGCCACTCTTGGTGTTATTCTAATAATAGTGGTTGTATTAATGAATACTCTTACATCTGATGGTACAGATAATCTACCTCAAGCTATACTTCCACCTGAACCAAAAGCACAAGCTGTACAAAAAATTCAAGAAGAAGCTCTTTTTGAAGAGGTTGAAATAATTCAAGAAATATCTGACACTAACGATAACCTAGATAAAATAGCTAAAAGATTAAAAGAAGAGAGTCAAATAAAAGAACCTAAAGTTATTGCACCTCCAGTTGTTAAAAAAGTAGTGCCAGTTACAAAAACTACAAAAGTTACTGCACCAAAAGCTCAAACAACTGTAAAAAGTACTCCAAGTTCAACATATTATATACAAGTTGGTTCTTTTTCAAAATATGAACCAAATAAAAAATTCTTAAAATCTATTATTGATTTAGGTTACAATTATAAATATCATAAAGTCACCAAAGATTCTAAAACTCTAAATAAAGTTTTAGTTGGTCCTTTTAGCACAATAACACAAGCAAAAGATGCAAGAAGAATTCTTCGTGCTAAAGTTGAACCAGGTGCTTTTTTAACAAAAATAAAATAAATTTTACTTTTACAAGGTTTTTCTTTGATATACTCCAAACAGTTTACACTTGATCAATTAGCTCCAATAGCCGTTTATTCTAAACTAAAATCTATGTTCCCTAAAGAGATTACCTATCTTTTTGAAAGTGCTGGACAAAGCGATGGTAATTATAGTTTTATCTGTATTGGAGCAAGAGAAAGACTCCAATATATCAACGAAAAAACACTTTATACAGATGCAAAAGGGGAGCAACATACAAAAGAAGAAAACCCTTTTATTTTTTTAAAAAATTATTATAAAAACATAGATACAACAGAATATAAAAAAGCCACAAAAGAGTTAAAAGTTGGTTTCGTTGATGGTTTTATCGGCTATATTGGTTACGATATGGTTAAAGTATTTGAGCCAAAACTTGGTTCTAGTATGGATAACTTAAAAGATGAATTAAATACACCTGATTTAGATTTAATCCTTCCAAAAATGATTTTAGTTTATTCTCATAAAAACCACCAAATAACTTTAGTTAGTACAATGAAAGAGTTTGACAATAAATTTCAAGAGATTCATGATGATTTAAAAGGCTCATATACTTACCAACATAGAGTTAGAAATATTGGTAATGACAAAGGAAGTTTTACCCACTCTAAAGAGAAATTCTTTGAGATGATAGACAAATCAAAAGAGATGATAAAATCTGGTGATGTTTTTCAAATTCTTATGACAAACCGTTTTGTAAGAAATATCAAAGTTGACCCTTTTAGTTTTTATCGTCTTTTACGCACAAAAAATCCATCTCCATATATGTTTTTGATGGAGTATGAAGATTTTAATATCGTAGGCTCTTCTCCAGAAGTTATGGTTAGATTAACAGATGGTGAACTTCTTCTTCGCCCAATCGCTGGAACAAGAAAACGGGGAGAAACAAAAGAGTTAGATAAAGAGTTAGAACTTGAACTTTTAGCAGACCCTAAAGAGTTAGCTGAACATTTAATGCTTATTGATTTAGGTAGAAATGACATAGGAAGAGTTGCTAAAACTGGAACTGTTAAAGTTGAAGATATGATGCATATTGAAAGATTTTCTCATGTAATGCATATTGTTTCAGATGTTGTTGGTGAGCTTGATGATGACAAAGATATGTTTGACCTTTTCATGGCAACATTTACAGCAGGAACTATGACTGGTGCACCAAAAATCCGTGCTATGGAGCTAATTGCACAATTTGAAGGTATCAAAAGAGGCTTTTACAGTGGAAGTATAGGTTACTTTGGTTTTGATGGAAATATGGATAGTGCTATCACTATCAGAACTGCCATGGTTAAAGAGGACAAGGTTATTCTTCAAGCTGGGGCAGGAATAGTAGCTGATAGTGTAAAGGAATCAGAGTACCAAGAAGTGGCAAATAAACTGGGTGCTTTAGTTCACTCTTTAGAAGATTTAGACTAATGAAGTTGTTCGCAATCTTTGGTGACCCCGTGTCACACTCTCGCTCTCCTATTATGCATAACTCTGTATTTAAAAACTTAAACTACAAAGCTTGTTACACAAGAGTTCATCTTAAAGATGGCTCAAAACTTCGTGAAACTTTTTTTAATCTTAATCTTAGTGGAGCAAATATTACAGTTCCACATAAAGAATTAGCATATGAAGCTTGTGATGAGATAAGGGGTTTTGCTTCTAAAGTCGGAGTTGTAAATACTATCATCAATGAAAATGGAAAACTTATCGGCTACAACACTGATGCTGATGGTTTTATGTTTGCTATAGAAGAGTTTGGGCATGTGGAGAAAGTATTGATACTAGGTGCTGGTGGAACTGCTAAGGCACTAGCTTCAAGATTTTTACAAGATAATATAAAAGTTGATTTAATCAACCGAAGTGAGGGAAGACTTTCATACTTTAAAGATATTGGATGCACATGCCATACTTGGGAAAACTTTGAGAGTAAAAAGTATGACTTAGTTGTAAATACAACAAGTGCAGGATTAAAAGATGAAGAGTTACCTGCTCCATTAGAGATTATAGAATCTGTTTTAACTAATACAAATTTTGTAGCAGATGCAATATATGGAAAACTGACACCATTTTTAAAATTAGCAAAAAAGAGAAACATCACTTTTAAAGATGGTGCAGATATGCTTTTAGGACAAGGTGTTTTAGCAAATGAACTTTTTGTGCGTAATGAGTTAAAAAAAGAAAATATTAAAATCCAGATGCAAAAAAGCTTCAAATACTAATCAATGAAAACAAATAAAACTTCTAAAACAATACTACTTATAGATCAACTAGATTTAAATGAACACATCGATTCATTTAAAAAATTCTTTTCTCGTGAAGCATCACTTTACATCGAAGGTGACCAAGGGTTACATTTTAAATATATAAAAGCACTTGATAAACTAGAGTTTAATGCCCCTCCAAAAATAGCCTCATTTCACAATATAAAAGGGCATCTTAAAAAAAGAGGTGTTTTAACTTTTGAGCAAATTTTTGAGATAGTAAAAGTTGTTAGATATTTTCGTTACTTTAAAAACCGTGAATTAGATGGAATAATTGGCGAATGGATGAGTAAATTTATTATCGATGAGAGATTTACAGAGATAGAAAAATATTTCACTCGTGATGGAAAATTTGAAGAGAATTTGGATGAAAATCTTTTTAGCTTAGGACAAAGAATAAAAGAACATAGAAATGAGATGAGTGGTTCACTAAAGAGAATGATGTCAAGCTCAAAACTTGCAGCTTATCTTGTTGACACTCAAGTTCACTATGTAAATAACGAAGATTGTCTTTTAGTTCGTGGTGGCTTTAACCATGTTTTAAAAGGTGCTGTTGTTGGTAGAAGTACAGGTGGATTTTTCTATGTTTCACCTGATTCTATTTTAAAAGCAAAAGAAAAAATCCGTTATATCGAACAAGAAAGAGAGGCAATTTTTTATACTTATGCAAAAGAGTTCTCAAGCAAATTATCAGAAATTCAGCCTTTTATTAACTTCATCGATAAAGAGTTTGATAAGTTTGATAACTACCAAGCTAGAGTTTTATTCGCACATGCCAAGAACTTGCAAATAGTAAAATCTAAAAATGATTCTAAAATCATTTTAAACTCATTTATCCACCCTGCTCTTCATAAAGCAAAGCCAATAAATGTTGATTTTTCTAAAAATATTTTAATGATTACTGGTGTAAATGCTGGTGGTAAAACTATGCTTTTAAAATCAATCTTAGCCTCTGCATTTATGGCTAAGTATATGATTCCAATGGCTTTAAATGAAAGTAAGTCACATATCGGTTCGTTTAAAAGTATTCTCTCTATCATAGATGATCCACAAAATGTTAAAAATGATATATCTACTTTTGCTGGTCGTATGCAAGAGTTTTCTAAAATCTTTGAACATAAATCAGCTTTAGTTGGTGTTGATGAGATAGAACTGGGAACAGATAGTGATGAGGCAGCAGCATTATTTAAAGTTATACTTGATGATTTAATCACTCGTGGACAAAAAGTTGTAGTTACAACCCACCACAAACGACTAGCAGCTTTAATGGCAGATAGAGATGATGTTGAACTTATGGCAGCGATTTATGATGAGGAGCAAAGAAAACCAACTTATGAATTTATGCAGGGAATTATCGGAAAAAGTTATGCTTTTGAAACTGCAAGTCGCTATGGAATCTCTAATAAAATTGTCAATGAAGCTAAAAATGTTTATGGGGATAACTCTGAAAGACTAAATCTTTTAATAGAAAGAGGCTCACAACTAGAGCGAGAGTTAAAACAAAAACATAAAAAAGTTGATGAAAAACTTGAAGAATTAAATAAAAAAGGGTTAGCACTAAAAGAGCAAAGAGAGAAACTTTTTAAAGAGTTAGATGAGCAGAGATATGCCCTAAAAAGAAGTTATGAGGTAGCGATTGGTGAAGCAAAAACTGCTGCAAAAGCTGGTGATTCTCAGTCTATTCATAGAGCAATGGATAAAGCAAACAAAAAACTTCCAAAAGATGAAAAAGAAAAAGAGCTTCGGCATGTGGAGTTTAAAGTTGGGGATAAGGTTAAATACCACTCTCAAAAAGGTATCATCATATCTATGAGAGATAAAAAAGAGGCTACTATCGAGGTAGAGGGGATGAGAGTTCGTGTAAAAACTTCTCATCTAAAACATACTCAAATCATCAAACCAAAACCAACTACAAACATAAAACTAAGTGTTGAGAAAAAGTCAGGTTTAAAATGTGATTTACATGGAATGAGAGCAGATGAAGCCTGTGAAGTTTTAGATAAATTTCTTTCAGATGCTCTTATAAATGGTTGGGATGAAGTAATAATCTACCATGGTATTGGAACTGGTAAACTTTCGTATGCAGTTAAAAACTTTCTTATCGCTCATCCAAGAGTTAAGGGGTTTGATGATGCCCCTCAACACCTTGGTGGCTTTGGTGCCAAGATAGTTAAACTATAAGTTAAACTATTTATGGTCTATTTTTTAAGTTTTAAAAGTTTCAAGTTTTGAATTTAACTCATTAGTTAATCCATTTAGATGTTCAGCCGCAGCTGCTATCTCCTCTACACTTCTTGCATTTGTTGATGAGATTTCATTTATCTCTTCTACTTTAGAAACTATC
>JAGGWE010000156.1 GCA_021157665.1 Sulfurimonas sp. | reverse complement strand
CCCAAGTTCACTTACTTCAGTTACAATTTTTTCACTAAATCCCTCTTGTACTTTTTGAATTGAGTTTAAAATCTCACTCTTTTGTTTATCATTTTCATAATAAATTACAGAACGATATTGAGTACCTTTATCTGCACCTTGGCTATTTAAAGTTGTAGGATTATGCACCACAAAAAATATCTCTAAAAGCTCATCTTGTGAAATTATTTCACTATCATAAGAAATATCTACCACCTCAGCATGACCAGTTGCACCAGTACAAATATTTTCATAACTTGGATTAGGTCTTAAACCTCCCGTATAAGCACTATGGGCAGAAATCACACCTTTTACATTTAAATAAACAGCTTCAACACACCAAAAACAACCACCACCCAACACTAATCTACTTTTTTTCATTAAAGCTTATCCTGATTTTTTCCCAATTATTACACAAAAAAATATTATTAGCTATATAAAACTATATTAAATTAAAAGTTAAGCAAATTTATATAATAATTTTTCTTATGAAATATCTTTTTACAATAATTATACCTTTTACAATATACTCGCTTAATGCCATAGAGATAAATGAAAAAAACTTTCCTTTTATCTTACCAATTTCAGTAGAAAAAATGGATACACCCGTTGATATTCAAGCAACTATAACTGAGATAGAAAATGAAGAGAACGAAGAAAAATATAAAGAGGTTAATCAAAAAGAAGAACCTCTAAGAGCCACAATTTTAGATGTAGATTTCGAAGTTTCAAAATCTACTATTTTATCTAAAAGTTTAGAAAAGATAGACGAACTTGCCCAACTTCTTAAAGAAAATAAAGAGTATCAATTAGTCATATATAGCTATACCGACAATACAGGAAGTAATAACAAAGTTCTTTCTAAAAATCGTGCAAAGGCAATTAAAAAAGCCCTCACAAATCGTGGAATAAGAGAGTTAAGATTAACTGCAATAGGGATGGGTTCAAAAAACCCACTTGTTGATAACGATACCCCAGAAAATCGTGCCATAAACCGTAGAATAGAGATTGATATTCTCGAATAATTAAAATCTATTTCGGAACCGTTGAAACCGTTAATAAGTCTTTATTTAATTATTTTGTAATCTCTTCAATAGTGATATAATCACCAACTCTACCTGTCATTTTCTCACTATCTGTATTTACAGGAAGTGTTTTTCCACCTGGAACCCAACCTGCTGGACAAACTTCACCAGTTTTAGTTGCATGTTGCCAAGCTCTTACTTGTCTTAAAAATTCATTTACATTTCTTCCTACCATAGGAGCTTGAACTTCTTGAGCTACACAAATCCCTTCTGGATTAAATAAAAATCTTCCTCTTAAAGCAAGTCCTGCTTCTTCAATCATTACACCAAATGCTCTTGTAGTATCACCTTTTGGATCTGCACCCATCGTAAGTTGTAAACCTTTTAATAATGGCTCAGTTTCTACAAATCTTTTATGAGAAAATTTAGTATCTGTTGATACTGCTAAAATATGAACACCTAACTCATCAAACTCATCTTTTTTTGCATTCATTGCAGCAATTTCTGTTGGACATACAAATGTAAAATCTGCTGGATAAAAACATACAACTGCCCATTTACCTTCATAGTCTTTACTCGTTACTTCTGTGTAGTGACCTGTTTTTGCATCGTATGCTTCCATTTTAAACTCTGGCATTTTTCTATTTACTAATGTTGAACTCATATTATTTCCTTTTATTGTTTTATTTTCTGCAACTATCTCTTCTTGTTGCACATTCTCTTTGATCTCTTTTACCCCTGTATCACAAGCCATAATCACTCCTTTTTAAAATTGTTATCAATTATTTTTCTTAGCCGTATTATGTCAAAATAAATCTAAAGGATAATAATTATCCTTTATTAAATTTATTCTTTTAGAAAACTATAAGATAAATTACTCAAAACTGACAAGATTATTGAATATACCCTCTTTCCTTTAAAGCCTCATACATTTTTTGCATGAGGGGTGTTTTTACATATCCACTCAAATTCTCCAATTCCACTCTTTTATTATTTTGAAAATCTAAGTGCATTGAAGTTGAAGAATCGTATGGAACTTTTGAAGCTGTCTCTAATGCTTTTTGCACCTCATCCTTAATCTCTATACCTTGTGTCTGTGCAAACTCTGAAATCTCATTTAAAAGAGTTTCAAGCTCATCTTTATGATGTTTATAAACATAGCCTATTGAGTTATTATAGTATGAAGTTGCAGTCGCAAAAGCAGAGATAAAAATATACTTTTTCCAGATAGCAGTTTTTATATCTTGTGGGGTTTTATATCGTAAATTAGCTTTTTCAAAAATCTCTGATAAAGTTTGAGTTGCTTTTTCATCACCACCAAAAATAGCCGCAAAAACTTTGCCTTTTTTTCTAATCACCCCACTCTCTTCTATATGAGAAAGGATATACATACAAGCATCAAGAACAATAGAGTTCGACAAGCCTCGCAAAATATCCCCATTTGACACACCATTAGAAAAGCTTAGCATGATAGTTTTTTCATTCAAATGAGATTTAATATGCTCATATGAATTTTTCAAATCATAGCTTTTTACACAAAACAGTACTACATCAAAATATCCCTCAAAAAAACCATCTAAATCTTCTAACTTTCTTGCATCTAGTTTTGCACTCCAACAGTCATTATCTTCTATGATTTTAATACCATCTCTTTGGATAGTTTTAAGATGCTCACCTCGTCCAAAACCAATCACATCCAGCCCAGCTTTTACAAAAGAAGCAGCTATATAACCACCAACACCACCTAAACCTATTACTGCTATCCTCATATCTGCAACCTTTTATTAGAAGTATTATATAATACAAAAATTAAAAGGAGTCACATGCCACGCATCGATAGTGAAAAATTTTATACATCAGCAATAGATATGCATGGTACAACTGCAAAAGGTGTAAACTGGACATCAAAAGAGACTCAAGAGATTCGTTTTGATGTTATCCTTGATATGCTTCCAAAAGAGATAAATTCACTAGCTGATGCAGGATGTGGCTTTGGAGATTTTTATACCTACATGAATAAAAAAAAGAGAACTCCTAAAAAATATATCGGCATAGATTCCCTCATAGACATGTATTCCATCGCCTCAAATAACACAGCCCAAGAGATAATCAT
>JAGGWE010000007.1 GCA_021157665.1 Sulfurimonas sp. | reverse complement strand
GATAGTTTTCTTACCACTAGCCATAGCATCAGTGTTGATAGTTTCCCCATGCATAGTTCTCATAGTTTCAGCAGAAAGTGTTACAGTTTCTATACATCTCTCAACCTCAACACGAGCAAACGCAATAGGCTTACCAACCTCATCAGTGATAGTTTGAGCAATATCTTCTTTATTCTCTTTTAACTTTTTAGCCACATCTAAAAGCCAAGAACATCTTTGAGAAAGTGTCGAAGCTTTTGCATCTTTAGTAGCAGCCTCTGCAATTTTTAAAGCCTTTTTAGTATCTGCCTCATCACAAATAGGAGCAGTAGAAACCACTTCCCCAGAATAAGGTGATTTTCTCTCACTTAGATTTTCTTTTGTAGCTTCAGTTGAGCCAAAAAATATTTTTGCATTCATTTTATTTCCTTCCGTAAAAGGAACAAAGTCCCTTTTACTCCGCTTGAACCGCTATGGTCACTAAAGCTTAGCTCTTTGAGCTAAATTATATTTTATTTGTTAGAAATTATATCATTAAAGTGTTATATTATCCACATGCCAAACACCTTTTGGCGATACGATAACTGCATCAATCATAAAATCAACATCTAAACCATTTTTTTTCAGATAAACATTTACAGTTTTTATAAATTTACGGAGTTTTGAAGGGGTTATGTTTTGTATAGCAGACTCATAGTCAAGTCCACTTTTCACTTCGATGAAGTGGAGAACTTCATCTTTTGTAACAATAATATCTATCTCACCAAAACGGGAGTAAAAATTTCTCTCTATTATTGTAAAGCCATTATCATAAAGAAACCCACATGCCTTATCTTCAGCTAGGTTTCCTTTTTGACGGCTCATATTAACAGTTAATAACTTCCACTTTCACAGATTTAAAAGCAGCTGTTAAAATCAACTCATCACTCTCATCACCAAAAAGTGCATTTATGTTTGATTCAGCATAATGAAAAGTAGTAAAAAGTGTTTTTGCTTGAACCTTATCTGTTAGTTTTATTGTTAGTGGGTTTGTTTGTCCATGCTTTGTTTTTAGTATAACTTTATCGCTTGTAAAATCACTTGCATCATCTTCACAAACAAGTAAAATATCTTCACTGTATCTACTCACTAAGCTTTGGGTTTTTCTTGTTTGAGCAGAGTTATTGTATTGAGCAATTGTTCTTCCTGTTGTTAGATGATAACCTGTTAAAGTTTTACCTATAATCTCTTTTATCATCCCACGAAGCTTGTATTGGTTATAATGAAATTCACCTAAACCATCTGGTGTTCTAAAATCTAGTTGATGAAGTCTTGGTGTATCTTCTGTATAAACTGGCCACTGTAAGCCTCTTTTACGATGTCGTTGAAGTCGAAGGTAAGATGCACCACTAAATCTTCTATGTGCTACTTCACGAACCTCATCCCAAACTTCACTAGAGTCTTTATAGCTATAATCTCCACCCATTTTATTATCAAGCATTTTTGTAACTTCCCAGTCATCTGGTAAATCTGATTTAACCAAGGGTTGTGAAAGGTGCAATCTTCTCATCGCATTTACATAAACACCAGTTTTTTCATAAGCAGATTTTACACCTATTACAATATCAGCTTTTTTAGCAATATTAGTCATAAAAAGTTCTTGAACCATAATCAATTCTAACTTATCAAATGCACGATTTACCTTGTTTAAATTTGGATGAATATGAGTTAAATCTTCACCCATATTTATAACAGCTTTTACCTCATCTCTAAGCATTGCATCAACAAGTTGAGGAGTCATAAGCCCAATTTCCTTAGCATCTTGATAATCAGGTTCATAGTATGGTAGCATACCCATATCACAAGCACCTTGAACATTATTTTGTCCACGAAGAGGCATTAAACCAGCTCCTTGTATTCCAATATTTCCAGTCATAAGGGCTAAGTGAGTTATCGCCATAACAGCGAAAGAACCATCTAAATGTTCAGTAATTCCAAGTCCCCAAAATATCATAGATTTTTTAAGTGCATATTCACGCGCCACTTTTCTAATCATTTTTGATAGGTACTCATAACCCTCTATATTGTTAAAATAATCTGGATTTGCATACTCATCATTTAAAATTTTCTCTTTAAATTCTGCAAAACCTTTTGTACGATTTCGGATAAAACTCTCAGCATATAACTCTTCATCAATAATCACATAAGCCAACATATTTAAAACAAGCAAATTAGCTTCATGTGGGATGATTGCTTTATATTTTGAAACACGATGAAGTTTAATCTCACGAACATCAAAGGTAGCAAGATTATCATGTTTTCCAGCCATATTTACAATTCTATTTGCAATAATTGGATGGGCTTCAGTTGTATTTGAGCCGATAACTATCATAAATTCACAATCATAAATATCGTTGTAAGGATTTGTAGCAGCACCCTCACCAATAGTGGTTTTCATACCCTTAAGTGATGGGGCATGACAAACCCTTGCACAGTTATCAACATGGGGAGATTTCAGAGTTTGACGAGTGAATTTTTGAAGTAAATAAGCAGATTCACAAGATGATCTTGCCCCACCGATAGAGCAAACAGATTTTCGTCCATACTTCTCTTGAATCTCTTTTAGTTTTATAGCAGAAGCTGTTGTAGCAGAGTCTAAATCACACTCATACCATTCATCATCTAACTCTTTTAAAGATGAACTTATAGCATCTCTAATAGCTGGATTTTTTGCTAAAAAACTTTTTTTAATTCTAGGAGTTTTAATTCTATCTTTTGAGTCAACAAAATCAAAACCATACTTACCCTTGATACAAAGTTTTCCCTCTGAAACAACACCATCTTTATAAGCAAATATTTTCTGTATTTTGTTATCAGACACCTCTGCAGCAATGTCACAACCAACACCACAATAAGTACAAACACTCTCTATCGTTTCAAAATCTTTCATGCTTAATAGTCCTAGATTTATTTATTGATAGAGTTTACAATTTTCTCTCTTAAAAAGTGTGGAAGTAGATTTAAAAGTTTAATGATTAAATAAAACCTAAGGGGAAAAGCATAAAAAACCTTCTCTTTTTCTATAGCTTTTTTAATTTTTTTTACACCATCTTCAGTCGATAAAAGAAATGGCATGTGAAAATCATTTTTATCTGTAAGTTCACTTTTTATAAATCCAGGAAGAATATTTATAACTTTTATATTATCTTTTTTATATTTATATCTAATCGCTTCGGCATAAGCATTCAAGGCTCTTTTTGATGAACTGTAAGCTTTTGAAGATGGCATAGAAAAAAGTGAAGCAAGTGAAGATATAAAAACAATTTTTCCTGATTGTTGAGCCTTAAATTTTGGCAGTAAAACCTCCAAAATAGCATGATTTGCTAAAACATTTACATCGTAAAGCTTTTTAAACTCTTTAAATGGTGTAATCTCCTCTGAATGTCCAAGAGAAATTCCAGCATTTAATATCACCATATCAAGATTCCCACATGCCGAGATTTTCTTTTGAAGTTCATCAAAATCAGTTACATCAGCAACAATAATTTCTGTACTTTTAGTTTTTTCAAAAAGTTCACTTCTAAGTTTAAAAAGTTTATCTTCTCTACGGGCTAAGAGAACTAATTCATTATCTGCACAAGCATATTGACGAGCAAGCTCGGCACCTAAGCCAGAACTTGCTCCTGTAATTAAAATCTTAATTACACTATCCTAATCATAACAGGAGTAGAGTTTATAAAGTCAAGTGACTCTAATTTTTTTATCATATTTTGAATATCTTTTTCAACTGCGATATGAGTTGAGATAAGAATATTTGCAGAATTATTTGTTGCAGGTCGTTGTAACATTGTTTCAACTGAAATATTATTATCTTCAAATATTTTAGTAATTTTAGCAAGAACTCCTGCTTTATCTGAAACATTTATACGAAGATAATATTTTGACTCTATTTTATCTATTGGCTTAAGAGTCAATTCACCATCTAATGGCTTAGCAAAACCAAGCATAGGGGTAGATTTTCCACTTCTTGCAATATCTATAATATTAGCAACAACAGCTGAAGCAGTAGCATCTCCACCTGCACCTGGACCATAGTAAAGTGTCTCTCCAACCTTATCTCCAACAACAGAGATACCATTCATAACACCATCTATTTTTGCTATCATCTCATCTTGTGAAATAAGACAAGCATGAACTCTTAGTTCAACTTCATTTCCATCTTTTTTAGCGATTCCTAAAAGTTTAATTGCATATCCAAACTCTTTAGCAAATGAAATATCATCTTGAGATACATTCTCTATCCCCTCGATTAAAATATCTTCAGGTTTTGCATCAATTCCATAAGCGATAGAAGCAAGGATTAAAAGTTTATGAGCTGCGTCATAACCACCAACATCAAATGATGGGTCAGCCTCTGCATAACCTAAATCTTGACTCTCTTTAAGAATATCATCATAAGCAACACCCTCATTTGTCATCTTAGTCAGCATATAGTTACAAGTTCCGTTCATTATCCCCATAATAGACTCAATGTGATTAGCCGATAAACCATCACGAAGAGCATTGATAATAGGGATACCACCAGCAACAGAAGCTTCATACTCAAATGCAATATCTTTAGCAAGTTCAGCTAACTCATAACGGTGATAAGCTAAAAGTGCCTTGTTCGCAGTTACAACAGCTTTACCATTTTTAAGTGCTTTTTTAACAACCTCGAATGGCTCTTCAATCCCACCCATAAGTTCAACTACAATATCAATCTCAGGATCGTTTAAAACATCATCAACATTATCTGTGATAATAATATCCAATCCTCTATCTTTAGAAAGATTTTTTACAACACCTCTTTTAACGATTATATCTGTCCCTGCACGAGCAGATATAATATCAGCATTATCAACTAAAATCTGAGCAACACTAGTCCCAACTGTTCCAACACCGATTATTCCAACTTTTATCATTTTACTTCTCTTCTTCAAATTGTTTTAAAAACTTCTTAATATTTTTCGCTGCTTGACGGATTCTGTTATCATTTTCAATCAAAGCTATACGAACATAGTTCTCACCATAAGCACCAAAACCTATCCCTGGAGCTACACAAACACCAGCTTCAGTAAGTAATCTTTTACTAAACTCTAGCGAACCTAAATGCTCTACACACTCTGGAAGTTTAGCCCAAACAAACATAGATGCTTGATTTCTTCTAATATGCCATCCTGCACGATCAAATGCTTCAATTAGAACATTTTGTCTATGGTCATACTTATCTGTAATATCTCTAACACATTGCTGATCACCATTAAGTGCAACAGTAGCCGCAACTTGAATAGGTGTAAACATCCCATAATCTAACCAAGATTTTATTTTTTGTAAAGCACCAATTAGCTTTTTATTTCCAACAAAGAAACCAACTCTCCAACCTGCCATATTGTAAGATTTTGAGAGAGTAAACGACTCAACTGCTACATCTTTAGCACCCTCAACACTCATAATAGATGGTGTAACATAACCATTAAAAGTTATATCTCCATAAGCAATATCAGAGATTACATAAAATCTTTTCTCTTTAGCCATAGCAACAAGACGAACATAAAATTCTTGTGTAACTGTTACCGTTGTAGGGTTATGAGGAAAATTCACTAAAACATATTTTGGTTTAGGTGAACTTTCTTTAAAAACTCTATCCAAGTCTTCAAAAAATTTATCTTCATCAAGCTTATAATCTTCATCAAACTTTATTCCAAATTTAACAACATTTCCACCAGCCAAAATGAAAGAAAACTCATGAATAGGATAAGTTGGATCAGGAACAACAGCTACATCACCTGGATTTGTGATAGCATAAGTAAGATGTGCATAACCCTCTTTAGAACCCATTGTAGCTACACATTCAGTTTCTGGATTTAGATCACAGTTATATCTTCTTTTGTACCAATCAGAGATTGCCATAAGAAGTTTTGGAATACCTTTAGAAGTTGAATAACCATGAGTTTTTGTTTTTTGAGCAGACTCTACAAGTTTTTCACGAATATGTTCAGGTGTATCACCATCAGGATTTCCCATAGAGAAATCAATAACATCAGCACCAGCTCTACGCTCTGCCATTTTAAGTTCATTTACCTCAGCAAATACATACTTCGGAAGTCTTTTCATTCTATCAAATTGAATTTCATCAAACATATTTATTTCTACCTTTTAAATTATTTATTATTTTGAACCACTTGGCTTTAAAACTAGATTATCTTTTACATTTTTTAAAGTATAAATATCTGAAATTTTAATATACCTTGCATCTTCTGGAACTACAAGTGAAAGGGTTCTTGTTTTTACATCTTTTTTTATCACCTTTAAAAGGTGTAATTGCTTATCATAATATGTAATATGTGGATACCATCTATCTCTTATTGAACTTTTTATTTTAAGATTTTGTATCTCTGAAACATTTAACCAATGTGCATAAAGAGATCTTTTTAACTTAAATTCATTAGAATCTTCAAGAGTAGCAACATTTAAATATCCACGACTCATATCGATACTATATTCCCAATCATTGGTATCGATTCTATATATATCAACTATACTACAGCCACTTTTGTTTAACTCTCGTTGTAAAATCAATGGATCAGTTGCATACTCTGCATTTAATGAAATAACCCATGTAAATCCAGAATTATTTAGATTTGATTCTTTAGTTACATATCTATAATAACCAATATTGCGAAGAGTATCTCCCATCACTTTTACAAAAAACAGAGGCGAACCATTTGTTTTAAAACTAAGTTTTAACTCTTGAGGTTTATCAAAAAAAAGGTTTAAGAGTCCATTCTCTTTAAGTGTTTGAACAAGCCTTACAACATCAATTCTATCTTGTCTATAATAATTTTCTTCTGGAGAAAATATAAGTTTAATAAAATCTTTATTTTTAACAAATGAATCTTCACTAACAAAAGTTTTTACCTTTTGTATTAAAGGTGAATCCTCTGCAAATTCATTAGAAAAAGCAAGAGAGATTAAAAGTAAAAATATAGAAAATATTTTTACCATTTACGACCTTTATTTAAACTCTTAAACTCTTCTACTGTAATTTTTTCAAATTTACCATTAACATATTTAAAGCGTAAATTTTGTCTTGATGTAAATTTTTCAATTTTACCATTAACCTCTAATTTAACTGTTCCCGCCAGAAAAAGAAGTCACCCGATTTTATTGTAAGCCAGAGCACACACCGTTCCCAACAGACGTCCGT
>JAGGWE010000059.1 GCA_021157665.1 Sulfurimonas sp. | reverse complement strand
GATAATTTACATGATATAAATATTCGTTATGGTATTAAAAATGGTGATAAAGTTCTTTTTGAAGTGGCAAAATATATAGGTGAATATCTTGAAGATAAGAAATTATTTAATTTTCCTATAGGGCATATAAAAAGTGGAGATTTTGTTCTCGGATTAAATGGTAAAAGAGAAGATTTTAATACAATATTGGAACTATTTTATTTAAAAAGTAGTGATTTTATGGTTGATGATATTGAGGTAAATATATCCGGTGCTATTACTGATACAGCTTTTTCAAATAATTTAGAACATATGATAGAAAATCTTTTTGAACAACAAGAGGAAAATAGAATTAAAAAAGTTATATCTCAAAAAGAAGAGATTAACCCTAGTGATTTAGAATTATATGTTATAGATGCTATGAAATTAAGTTCTATGACAATTATGACTCAGGATGTATATGAAAATTTTAGTGTAGTGATTAAAGAGTGTTTTGTAAAATTAAAAAGTTCTGATGGAAAAATATTACATCCTAAGAAATATATGAAAGTGTTAAATAGGCTAGGACTTACTGCTGAGTATGATTTTATGGTTTTACAAAAAAGTATATTTAATTGTATAAGTAAAAATAATACTAGTTTTGCTATAACTATCTCTCCTACATCTTTAAGAAATTCTAATTTTTTATCCAAAACTAAAGAATTAATAAATAATAATCCACATGCCAAAGGAAAAATTATATTTATTCTTAGTGAAATAGAATACTATTCACATATAGATAGATATAATTCTATTTTAGGTTCTTTAAAACTTCTAGGTGTAAAAATAGCTATAGACAGGGTTGGTTCTTTGCATAGTAGTTTTTTATATTTGAGAGATTTGGATATAGATATAATTAGATTTGATACATTTTATACAAAAGATATAAAAAATAAAAATTACAATAGTATAATAGAGGGATTAAATGTAATGGCACACTCTAAAGGTGTTAAAACATGGATGAAAATGATTGAAAATCAAGAGATTGATGAGTTTGCAAAAAATATAGGCATTGATTATAAACAAGGTAAAGAGTTAGCAGAATTAATAAATATAAATGAGGATGAAGTATGAAGTATGGTGAAAAAATAGTAAATGAATTTGATACAGAAAAAGATTTAGAGATATGGCCAAATGAGCATAAAAGAGATTATCTTATAAAAATGACTCTTCCAGAATTTTCTTGTCTTTGTCCTAGAAGTGGGTATCCTGACTATGCTACTATATATTTAGAATATACTCCAGATGAGTGGGTGGTAGAGTTAAAAGCTATCAAATTATATATAAACTCATTTAGAGATAAACATGTATCTCATGAAAACTCTGCAAATGAGATATATGAAGTTTTAGAAAAAAAATTAAAACCAAAATATATGAAAGTTGTTGCTGATTATAACCCAAGAGGTAATGTTCACACTGTAATAGAGATAGATAGTCACGGCTGATTCATACAAATAATTAACTTAAGGCATATATGAACCGATGGCTTGCCTTCGGCAGAGATATACAGAATAAAAGCACAAGGCGAAGGCAAGCCATCGCATCCATATTCTGTATGAATCAGCCGTGGATAGATAGCAGTAAAATGTAAGGGAATTTAGATGTTTGGTAAAATTTTAGGAAAAAATAAAAAAGAAACCGATGAAGATCAAGAGCATTTTAAAATTGTAGAAAAAGTTTCTAAAATGAATCTTTCAGATATGAGAATTTATGTAAATAATAAACTTACTGATTTTGAGATATGTGAAGATGGTCTTAATGAAGTTATGAGAAAACTTCTTTTAAAAGATGATAAAGAGCAGCGTTTTATAGAGATGGATGCAATGGATTCTAAAAAGAAAAAAGCTTTTGAACTTGTAATTACTATTGCATCTAGTAAAAAAATTACAATCGTTACAACAGAACTTATACAAGAGTTCATGGAACTTTATAAAGATATAATAGATAAATTTGATAAAGACAATAAACAAATTTATAATTCAAGATTAAAAGATTCAATTACAAATGCTATAGGAGTAATATCAACTATGGCAGAAGTAAATAGAAAAGTTAAGGTTTTAGGTAGTTAAATAGTTATTTAACCACTCTTTAGCCTCTTTTTTAGAAGTTATCTCTAAATTTATTTGGGCTTTATACGCCTTAAATAAAATCTCTTTATATTTATTTGATGGTTTAATTCCACATGCCAAAATATCTCTGCCTTGTAAAAATGGTAAAGCTTTTTTATTTAATATATTTAATTTTCTTGCTTTTATTTTTATAGTTTTAAAAACTTCTTTGTTTATTTTAGGGTTAACTGCAGAAGAAAAAATCAAAAAATTTTCAATATTTACTTTTGTTGCAAGTTCTAAAAGTTCAGAATCACTATAATGGTTTTTAAAATTATTTTGTGTAAATGATAAAATATCTTTTAATATCTTTTTTTCAGTAGTTAGATTTTCTAAAAAGATTTTACTCTCTTTTATATTAAATTTATAACAAAGAATTGCTAACGATAAAGT